>JBPYDY010000027.1:0-6789 GCA_051986155.1 Methylocella sp. | reverse complement strand
CATGATGCCGGGCATCCCGGAGCGCCGCCTTACATGACGCACAACCGCCGAGCGATCAAAAGCAATGGCGCCGTCGCATTCTTGATGTTCAATCCTGCCCGCCGAGCGCCGGTAACGCGCGAACGCGATTGCCTTCGCCACCGCCGCAATGTTTAAATGTTGCCAGGTGTTATATCGAAAAAGTCTATTGGGAACGTCATGCCGCTATCGCGCACCGATCGCATCGCTCCGGCCGGGGGCGATTTCCTCGGCCATCCGCGCGGCTTGACCTTTCTGTTCGCCACCGAGATGTGGGAGCGCTTTTCTTATTATGGTATGCGCGCGCTGCTCGTGCTTTACATGGTGAAATACCTTCTGCTGCCCGGCCATGGCGGCGCCATCGGGCTCGGCGCTATCCGCGGTGTGCTCGAGAGCCTGTTCGGTCCGCTCGGCGTGCAACCCTTCGCCTCGCAGATCTATGGTCTTTATACCGGGTTTGTTTACCTGACTCCGTTTTTTGGCGGCTGGCTTGCCGACCATGTGCTCGGCCAGCGCCGTACCGTGATCTTTGGCGCCGCGCTGATGGCGGTCGGCCATTTCATGATGGCCTTCGAGCGGCTGTTTTTGCTGGCGCTCTTGATGCTGATTCTCGGCAATGGCGCCTTTAAGCCAAATATCTCGACCCAAGTCGGCGGCCTCTACGCGCCGGGCGACCACCGGCGCGACCGTGCCTATTCGATCTTCTACGTCGGCATCAATGTCGGCGCGTTCTTGGCACCGCTTGTCTGCGGCACGCTCGGCGAGGAGCTCGGGTGGCATTTTGGTTTCGCGGCGGCTGGCGCCGGCATGACGATCGCGCTCCTCGTTTATCTCTATGCGATGCCGATGCTGCCGCCGGACGAGATGCACAAGGCCAAAGCCGCCGGGCGCGGCAAAGAGCCGCTCGACCGCAAGGAATGGCACGCCGTCCTGACGTTACTCGCACTGTTTTTGCCGACAACGATGTTCTGGGCTACCTACGAGCAGCAGGGCAACACCATTGCGCTGTGGGCGGATGAGCACACCGACCGCGCGATCGACCTCATCGTTTGGCACGGCGCAATTCCCGTGACCTGGTTCCAGGCGTTCAACCCCTTCATGATCTTCGCCTTCACGCCTTTCGTTATCGCGTTCTGGGCGTGGCAGGAGAAACATGGAAGGGAGCCCTCGACCGTCACCAAGATGGCGCTTGGCTGCCTCGGCGTTTCCCTCTCCTATCTGATCATGGCGGCCGCAGCTTGGTCGGCGGGCAACAATCCGGCGAGCTGGTGGTGGCTGTTTGCTTATTTCGCCATCCTCACCTTAGGCGAGCTCTATCTCTCTCCGATCGGGCTGTCGCTGGTATCGAAGATCGCGCCGCCGCGCATGATCTCGATGATGATGGGCCTGTGGCTCAGCGCCAGCTTCATCGGCAATTTCGCAGCCGGCTGGCTTGGCAGCTTTTGGAGCGTGATGGACAAGACGAGCTTCTTTATCATGATCGCCGCGGTCGCCGCCGCCGCAGGCGCCGGGATCTGGTCCTTCAATCGCCCGCTCAAAGCTATCTTGCCGGGTTAGCGTCCTTCGGCGGACCGGGCATATGCAAGCGGGCGAGGCAATCAGGGCCATGGATCAGCCGGGCGGCTCACGCCGTCCGCCCGAAAGTTTCGTCGAACGCATAGCCTGCGCCGCGCACCGTGCGGATCGGATCTTTTTCCGAGTCAGCCGACAGGGCCTTGCGCAAGCGGCCGATGTGCACGTCGACGGTGCGCTCGTCAATTTCGGCCGAGAGGCCCCAAACGCTGTCGAGCAACTGCGCACGGGAAAACACGCGGCCCGGCTTCGCCATGAGATGCTCGAGCAGCCGGAACTCGGTTGGGCCCATATGCACCTCGCGGCCGGCACGCCGCACGCGCCAGTTTTGCCGGTCGAGATCGAGGTCGCCCGCCGAAAGCACGCCTGTTGTGCGATCCGGCCGCGCGCGGCGCAACAATGCATGAACGCGCGCCATGAGCTCGGGAACGGAAAAAGGCTTGACCACGTAATCGTCGGCCCCGATCGCAAGGCCGCGAACCCGCTCCCCCTCCTCGCCGCGCGCCGTGAGAATGATCACGGGCAGGGTTCGGGTGGCCTCGCGCGCGCGAATGCGCCGGCATATCTCAAGTCCGGAGACGCCAGGCAGCATCCAATCGAGAATCACAAGGTCGGGGATCGTTTCGCTGAGCCTGATATCCGCTTCATCGCCCGCCTCGACTCGCTCCACAACAAAACCTTCCGCCTCGAGATTGTAAGAGAGGAGCATACCGAGCGTGGCTTCATCCTCGACGATGAGAATGCGCGCCGCGGGCTGAGCAGGCGGCAGCGCACGCGCGGGTACAAGCCGGCTATCGGTTACAACATCCTGATTGTCTTTTGCCATCGTCAATTCGCCGTTGTTGGCACTTCCGTTAGGCTCGAATGGCCCTTGGGCCTTTCGAGCGGCAGCACTTCCCCTGTGACAAGGTAACTCACCGTCTCGGCGATATTCGTCGCATGATCGCCGATCCTTTCAATATTTTTGGAAACGAACAAAAGATGGGCGCAAAAGGTTATATTGCGAGGATCTTCCATCATGAAGGTGAGGAGATCGCGGAAAACCGAATCATACAGCAAATCCAATTCTGCATCATGGGTCCAAACATTCTTCGCACGCTCGGCGTCACGCTGCGCATAGGCATCGAGAACGTCCTTCAAGAGCAGGGCCGCCGTCTCGTGCATTGACCGGAGGCCAATTGATGCGCGGGGAATTTGCAGCTCCGAGTGAGTCTTGATTGCCCGCTTTGCGATATTCTTGGCCAGATCGCCAATACGCTCGAGATCGCCCGAAATGCGGATCGCGGCGATGATTTCGCGCAAGTCGACGGCCATCGGCTGGCGGCGTGCGATCATCAGGATTCCCTGTTCCTCAATTTCCCGTTGCAGCAGGTCGAGGCGGCGATCGCTATTTACCGTCATTTGCGCCAAGGCGTCGTCGCAATCAACCAGCGAATCGATCGCATCGGAGAGCAATTTCTCCGCTATTCCCCCCATTTCCGCGATCTTGCGGCCGAGGGATTCGAGGTCCTGGTCGAAGGTTTGGACAATATGATGTTCGGGCATGAATCTCTCCTCCAGGCCGCATAATCAGCCGAATCGGCCGGTAATATAATTTTGGGTTTGCTTCATTCTAGGTGAGGTGAAGATGCGCGCCGTCAAGCCGAATTCGACGAGTTCGCCAAGATACATGAAGGCCGTATGGTCAGAGACGCGCGCCGCCTGCTGCATATTGTGGGTGACGATCGCAATCGTATAGCTTCTTTTTAGTTCGTCGATCGTTTCCTCGACCTTCGCGGTCGAAATCGGGTCGAGCGCAGAACAGGGTTCGTCGAGAAGGATCACTTCGGGTTCGATCGCGACCGTGCGCGCGATGCATAATCGCTGCTGCTGTCCGCCGGAAAGAGACAGGCCGGAGAAATGTAATTTATCTTTGACCTCATCCCAAAGCGCGGCCCGCTTCAAGGCCTTCTCGACCCGGTCCTTGAGTTCAGACTTGGGAGGTTTGCGGTAAAGTTTGATGCCGAAAGCGATATTGTCATGGATCGTCATGGGAAAAGGAGTAGGCTTTTGAAACACCATGCCGACGCGGGCGCGCAAAAGATTGAGATCCTGCTCCCGGCGCAGGATATTCACGCCGTCGAGCAGCACTTCTCCCTCGGCTCGCTGGTGGGGATAAAGGTCGTACATCCGGTTCAATACGCGTAGCAAAGTCGATTTCCCGCAGCCGGATGGACCGATGAAGGCGGTGACCTTGTTTGCGCAGAGCGGGAGGCTGACATTCTTTAGGGCATGGAACGCGCCATAGTAAAAATTCACATTACGAATCGAAACCTTGTGCTCTTGATTCGGGATCGTTTCGGCAGGCGTTTTTGTGGGCGGCCTCGGCCCGAAGCCGGACTCGAGCGCCCCAGCGTCCTCAGCATTTGATGGCTCCCCTGAGCTGGAGGCATGCGCCGGTCGAGAGGGGTCGGCTCGCTTGGAGACATCTTCGGGGTTGGAAGACTCGTCTCGATCCGAGGCGGAATTCAGGGCGGTCATGTGCTGGTCCTTTGCTTTTGGAGCACGCGCGCGGTTACCGACATCGCCAGCACGGCCAAGGTAATGAGAAGCGCGCCTGTCCAAGCAAGCTGCTGCCATTCCTTGTATGGACTAAGTGCGAATTGAAAAATCACGACTGGGAGACTGGCCATCGGTTCATTGACGTCCGAGCTGAAAAACTGATTGTTCAGCGCCGTGAAAAGCAAGGGCGCAGTCTCGCCGCTGATGCGAGCGATGGCGAGGAGGACGCCTGTGATAAGCCCGGCCCGCGCGGCACGATAAGCGACCTTGCTAATGACAATGGAACGAGCAAGGCCAAGAGCGCTTGCGGCCTCCCGGAGCGAGTCAGGCACCAAATGCAGCATGTCCTCGGTTGTGCGCACGACAACTGGAACGACAATGATCGCAAGCGCCATTGCTCCGGCAAGCGCGGAGAAATGGCCCATCCTTAAAACCATGACCTCGTAAATGAAAAGGCCGACGACGATCGAAGGCGCGCTCAGCAAGATATCGTTGATAAAACGCACGACGGTCGTGAGCTTCGAATAGCGGCCATATTCGGCCATGTAGGTGCCGGCCAGCATTCCGAGAGGGGTTCCAACAAGCACGCCAATCGCGGTCATGATAACGCTGCCGGTAATCGCGTTCAGTAGACCGCCACCGGTGGAACCAGGCGGCGGCGTCATTTGGGTAAAAATTGCCAGCGAAATGCCGCGAAATCCATTCGCCAACAGGGTGCCGAGAATGAGCGCCAGCCAGCCAAGCCCAATGGCCACAAAGACATAACATAGTCCGAGGAACAATTTCGACTTGCGGCGTCGTGCATCATAGATTGCCACGGTTTCTCAACCTTCCTGGATATTCATCCGCATCAGCATGTAGCGCGAGATGGCGAGAATAATGAACGTAAGGACGAAAAGGATCAATCCGAGCTGGATGAGCGCCGAGGTGTAAAGGTCGCCGGTCGCTTCGGTGAACTCATTGGCGATGGTTGCCGAAATTGTTGTGCCAGGCGCGAACAGCGAAGCCTTTATTCTATGCGCGTTGCCGATAACAAAGGTCACCGCCATGGTCTCTCCAAGCGCGCGGCCAAGACCCAACATCACGCCACCCAAAAGGCCGATACGCGTGTACGGGATTACTACGGAGCGGATCACCTCCCAGGTCGTGCATCCGATTCCATGGGCTGCCTCTTTGAGGACCGCAGGAACCGCTTCAAAAACGTCTTTGGAGATCGAGGTGACGATCGGAAGGACCATGATCGCCAAAATAATCCCTGCGGTCAGCATGCCGATCCCATAGGGCGGGCCGGCAAAGAGCGTTGACAGAACAGGCACATTTGCAAACAGCGCAATGAGGCGCGGCTGGACATATTGCTGCAGGAAGGGGGCGAAAACAAAGAGTCCCCAGATCCCATAAATTATCGAGGGAATCCCGGCGAGAAGCTCAATTGCGATACTGATCGGTCTGCGCAGCCAGAAAGGACAAAGCTCAGTTAAAAAAATTGCGATACCGAACGCAGATGGCACTGCAATCGCCATCGCGATGATTGAGGTGACGACTGTGCCATACACCGGCGCCATCGCCCCGAATTTCTCGGTGACGGGATTCCACGTTGTCGTCGTATAAAAGCTCAAGCCGAAGGCGCGAATGGACGGCAAAGAGCCGATAACCAAAGAGACGATCACCCCGCCAAGGAGCAGAAGTACCGCCCAGGCGGAGGCCAAGGTCAAAAGGTGAAATGCAAAGTTGCGAAATTTGAAACCCGCAAAAACCTTGGCTAGCCTTACTTCGGTCTGCCCTACCTGGGCGTATTCAATCGCCACATTGTTGGGCATCGTGCTTTATCCCTTCGGCTTTGCCTCTCTCAGGCATACCGCTGCGCTAAAGATGACATCACCTGCCGGCCGTGACGTGGCTATGAATGGCCCCTCAATTGACCGGAGTGGCAGCCCCTCCGTCCGGCGCGTTAATAGTCTCTCTACTAGTGTAACGGCTTGCCATCCGCGTCTTTGATTTCGCCAGCCCAACTTTTCTTGATCAATGCGACAACCGGGGCCGGCAGCGGAACATAATCAAGTTCCATAGCCATCTTGCTGCCGTTCTGATAGGCCCAGCCGAAAAACTTCAACGCATCGGCCGCCGCAGCCGGGTCGTCCGGCACGACGTGCATCAGGATGAAAGTGGCCCCCACAATCGGCCAGGAGTTGGCGCCATGCTGATCGGTGAGAATTTGATAAAAGCCTGGGGCGTTGGCCCAATCGGCATTGGCTGCCGCTGCGCTAAAACTCTCGGCACCGGGCAAAACACGCTTGCCATCCTTGTTAATCATGCCCGCATAGGTCAATTTGTTTTGTTTGGCGTAGGCATATTCGACATAGCCGATCGCGCCCTTCGCCTGGGTGACATTGTTGGCCACGCCCTCATTGCCCTTGGCCCCGATTCCGGCCGGCCATTCGACGGCGGTGCTTGCCCCGACGTTGGATTTCCAATTTTCACTTTCCTTCGAAAGATAGTCGGTGAAGAGAAAGCTGGTTCCCGATCCGTCGGAGCGGTGAACGACAACAATCGCGAGCGAAGGCAATTTGAGTTTCGGATTGAGTTTCTTGATCGCCGGATCATCCCAACTCGTAATCTCCCCGAGAAAAATCTTTGCGAGAGTCGGGCCGTCGAGGACAA
>JBPYDY010000026.1:0-5723 GCA_051986155.1 Methylocella sp. | reverse complement strand
GCACGATCCGCAAATGCCTTCGCGGCAGGAGCGCCGGAAGGTGAGCGCCGGATCGATCTTCGATTTGATCCAGATCAGAGCGTCGAGCACCATCGGCCCGCAATCGCTACGGTCGACGAAATAAGTGTCGAGGCGCGGGTTTTGACCCTCGTCCGGATTCCAACGGTAAACCTTGAATTCGACGAGGTTCTTGGCCTCGCCCTGCTTCGGCCAGGTCTTGCCTGTCTTTACGCGCGAATTGAGAGGGAGCGAAAATTGCACCATGGTTGAGTTGATCCCTAGACAGCGTCAAGCAACTTTGCGCATGAAGACCAAGATAATCGAGCCGAGCGACCGGGGCACGAGTTTCTGATAAAGCGAAATAAGGCGGTAAAGCCATGGCCTATTGCCGTGGTACTTACTGTGTTCCTGGTGAATATAGTTTGCATTGATCCAACAGTCGGATGGAAAGTGCCCGGCAAGCGCTCCGAGCGTATTCAGTTTGTAATATGTTTGGAACGAGTCACGGTCCTCCCCATCGGGATCGAACCGATGAAGGGCGATCTTTCTAAGAGCTGCAGGGAGAATTTGGCTGCCCATGGCGAAATAGCTCCAGCGGTTCGGGGTTCGCGCACAAAACCAGCCGCCAATCTTGAGAATCCGCCTAACTTCAGCAGCAAATGGCTCCGGATCCGCTATATGTTCCAAGACCCAATCGCAGAGGATGAGATCGAAGCTTTGGTCGGCGAAAGGGAGCGGCTTGCCGGCCTCGATGACGATGGCTTCGTCGAGCGCCGGATTCGATTTTACTTCGGGAATGACGTCGACGCCAATTCGGCGTGAGCATTTTTTGCCCAAAAGCAGCAACCACCGGCGCAATGGCGAACGTTCCTCGTATGCGAACATCACTCCGCGGCCCGCGCCGAGGTCGAGAACCACCGCGCCTTCGGGAAGCACCGCTACGACGCGCTGATAGAAATCGACCGTGGAGTCGCCTTGCATGTAGCCGCCCGCGGCGATTTCTGGATGATCCTTGTCCACAATGCTCTTACTTGCCTCCATGTGCGCTCTCCCGCCGATGGCTCTGCGGCAAACTGTTGTGAATCGGCGTACCGAAGGGTTGTAGACGAGACGAATTGGAAAGCCGCAGCTCCCGACTTTGAGGATCTGACAGCATATTGCTCACGGTCAATACACGCGCTTTCTCGGCTCGATATAGTGCATTTCATTGGTCAGCGTATAACTATGCACCGGGCGGTAGTCGATTATGACTTTGCGCTTCTCGGCATCGATCGAGGCCAAGGTATGTTTCATCCAATTGGCGTCGTCGCGCTCGGGGTAATCCTCGCGCGCATGCGCGCCCCGCGATTCGGTGCGCGCCCGCGCACCCTCGATGGTAACAGCTGCCTGAATGATGAGATTGTCGAATTCCAAGGTTTCGACGAGATCGGAATTCCAAATCAAAGACCGGTCGGTCACGGCGATCTGGTCGCGCGCGGCCCAGACTTCTGCAATCAATTGAACGCCCTCCTCCAGCGATGGCCCGTCGCGGTAGACCGCGCAATGGCTCTGCATCACCTTTTGCATTCTGAGCCTGAGTTCGGCGGTCGGCAGATCCCCTTTGGCGTAGCGAAAACGGTCGAGGCGGGTGAGCGCAAGATCGCTCGCGTCTCGCGGAAGCTCTGCGTGCTTGGTGCCCGGCGTGACGATTTCCGCCGCCCTTAGCGCGGCGGCGCGGCCAAAGACGATAAGATCGACGAGGGAGTTCGACCCTAACCTGTTTGCGCCATGGACGGAGACGCAGGCGGCTTCGCCGATTGCCATCAGCCCTGGCACGGCCGCGTCCGGCTCGTTCCCCTTCTTGGTGACGGCTTCGCCATGAAAATTGGTCGGAATGCCGCCCATATTGTAATGCGCGGTTGGCAGCACCGGGATCGGCTCCCTCGTTACATCGACGCCAGCAAAAATTTTGGCGCTTTCGGAGATGCCAGGCAGGCGCTCATGCAGGACCTCTCTGTCCAGATGTTCGAGGTGCAAATGGATGTGATCCTTTAGCTTGCCGACGCCGCGTCCTTCGCGGATTTCGACGGTCATAGCCCGCGATACCATATCGCGCGGCGCAAGATCTTTGACCGACGGCGCATAGAACTCCATGAACCGCTCGCCCTCGGAATTGCTGAGGTAACCGCCCTCGCCGCGCGAGCCCTCGGTAATGAGGCAGCCGGCGCCGTAAATTCCCGTGGGATGAAACTGCACGAATTCCATGTCCTGCAAGGGAAGCCCGGCGCGCAGCACCATGGCGTTGCCGTCGCCGGTGCAGGTATGCGCCGAGGTGCAAGAAAAATATGTCCGGCCGTAACCGCCGGTTGCCAGAATGACGAGCTGGGCACGAAAACGGTGAATGGTCCCGTCGTCGAGCTTGAGGCAGACGACGCCGCGGCAGCGGCCATCTTCCATGATGAGGTCGATGGCGAAGAACTCGATGAAAAATTCCGTCTTAAAGCGCAACGCCTGACCATAGAGCGTGTGCAGCATCGCATGTCCTGTGCGGTCGGCAGCAGCACATGTGCGCTGTGCCGGCGGCCCCTTGCCGAAGTCAGTCGTCATGCCGCCAAAAGCGCGCTGGTAAATGCGTCCATCCTCGGTGCGCGAGAATGGAACGCCCCAATGCTCGAGTTCATACACAGCCTCCGGCGCATTCCGGCAAAGATATTCGATCGAATCCTGATCGCCGAGCCAGTCCGACCCTTTCACGGTGTCGTACATGTGCCATTTCCAGTTGTCCGGGCCCATGTTGCCGAGCGCGGCGGCGACGCCCCCCTGCGCCGCAACGGTGTGCGAGCGGGTGGGAAAGACCTTCGTAATGCAAGCTGTGCGGAGCCCCGCTTGCGAGCAGCCGACGGTTGCCCGCAATCCCGCCCCGCCGGCGCCGACGATTACGACGTCAAACGTGTGGTCGGTTACCGGATAGGCCACGCCGCGAACGGCGGGTGCTTCGAAGCCGTCGAACGAGCTGGTCGTCATGCCGTCGTCTTTCTAAAGGCGCCGCGTTCCATTGGCACCGCCCTGCGAAGGGCCATCCAAATCCTTGATGTTCGCCGCCTCTCAAGCGAAGCCCAATTTGAGCATTGCATAGATGCAGGCCAAGCCGATCCCGGCACAAAAGACGAGATTGGCGATCAGCGACCATTCTTTGAGATGCGAGTCATGCACGTAATCGTCGATGATCGACCGCATGCCGAGCTTCATGTGAAAAACCGCTGTCACAATGAAGAATAGCATGAGGATTGCAATTAATGGATGCCCGAGTTCGGCCTGCACCCCTGCGCGGTCCTTGCCGAAAAAGGACACCACAATCGCCACAAAGGCGATAGAGAGAGGCACGAGCAAAGCCGAGGTGACGCGCATCGCCCATGCGTCCGCCGTGCCGGACTTGGCTGAGCCAAGGAAACGCACTCTATTCAGGGTGGAGCCAAGCGGTGCCGAATCCTTCGTCATGGTTGCCCCCGCCGTCCGATCAATTGTTGCATGAGGTCTCCAAACGTCTGCCGCCGCCTAGGCGATCAGGTAAGCAATTACCCACACGAGGGCAGTCAAGGCAATGCCGCCAAATAAGCTCGCTTGTGCTAACCATTCGCGCTCTTTGACTCCGAATCCCAGGCCCGCATCCCAAATGATGTGGCGGATGCCGCCGAGCAGGTGATGGAACAGGGCCCACGTAAAGCCGAATAAAATGACTTTGCCGGGAAGCGAATTGAAGCAAAGGGCGGCCGTTTTGAAGGCGCCATCCCCGATGGAAGCGGCAATCAGGAACCACGCCAGTAGCAGCGTGCCGAGATAAAGTGCCGCCCCCGTGATGCGGTGGGCAATCGACATCCCCATGGTCAGCATCGGGCGGTAGATCTGCAGATGCGGGGATAGCGGCCGCCGTTTCTCGGCTCCGCCCCGACCTATTTCCACTCTAGACATGAATTCTCACCCCGTGGTCGGCTGCTTCTGCTCCCAGTAATGCAATTGTCCCGCTTCGGCAACGCGCGCATTTGGAAGCCGGAACTTGCCCAGTCGCAATGGAATGCGGGACGGCGCCGCCGCATCGCACGGTTTGTGAAATTGCTGCGGCGCGGCGCTGCCCTTCGGCTTGCAAGGGTCCAGCAGGCCCTGACAAAGCAAAATCGCTCCATGCCGGTTGTGCAAGGCACTTGCAGCCAGGCCTTAAATTTGCATTGTAGCTTCGGCCGCATCCTCCTTCGAAGGCAGACAGGCAGGATGAACCGTCCAATGGATGGCAAGTTACCGTGTTGCAGCTGACCGCACGCCGCCTCAGATTGCTTGCTCTTAGCGCCGGATTTTTTGCGGGCGCGTGGGGGATAATGTTCGGCCTTGCTTGCCTGGCCTCGCCTGCGGTTGCCGCGGTGGGCCGGGTCACCATCGTATCGGCAGGCACGCCGCGCACCGCAATCCTCATCCAGCATCGCAGGCTCAAGAAAGGGCGCAGACCGGCGATCATCGTTCTGCGCGCCGCCAGGAAACAAGGTACGCGCCTGCGCCGCAGCCTCAGCCTCGAAGAAATGGCAAGGACTTCCGGCGCGGTCCTCGTTTATCCCGATCCGCTCTCTGGTCATTGGGGGAATGCATCGGGGCCGGAGGCCAACCGCGACATCCACTTTGTCCGCGAGCTCATCGCGAAACTCGTAAGCCACGGGATCGCAAATCCAAACAAACTCTTTCTCGCTGGCATAGGCAGCGGCGGAACGCTCGCATTGCGGCTCGCATGCGAAGGAAAGCCCAGATTCGCAGGAGTGGCTGTCCTCGCATCGAGCCTGCCTTCCGGGCTCGCGGCGTCCTGTCTCCCCCCCGGTCCGGTTCCGCTTTTGATGATTTCCGGCCCTCCGGATTCTACAGTTGCGCATCATGACGGCACCGAGACGTTGCCGCAAGAAACGGGCGGGCTGCTCTCTATCGAAAACACTCTCGGCCTGTTCGGCAAGGCCGCGGGCTGCGGCGACGGCGTGACGCGCACGGTTTTTCCCGGCAAGGAGATCCACAACGGCGCGCGGGCCTATCTCGACAAGCTGAACAACTGCGCCGTACCTGTCGAGGCAATCCGGATCGAAGGCGGTGGTCGCTCCGCGGGCGTGCCGGGTGAGGCCGGAGCCGAAGTCGGCCTGACGAGCGGCGACGTTAATGGCGCGAAGCTCGTTTGGGAATTTTTCCGCCCGTTGGCGAGCTGACCCACCTGCGCATTGCGGGGCGGCTCGCTGACCGCGGCTTTACTAGAGGTGTGCGGGAAGGCCCATTTTCATTGGTTATTTTCTATTCAATACATGAAGTTTTGTTTGGACGATTAGCAGTTTCCCAGGAACTATAGCGGTACATTTCTGCTTCTAGGGCGGCAAACCTTAGGATCATGAATAGTCGAGTGCATCCGACTGAATGCGCGAGTTCTGCTAACTGATACGCTAGATCTTTTATATACGATACCGTATGTTCTGCATTATCTATGTCATGGTGTCTAAGAAAGTGACTTGACATGCTGTTACTTTTCGTGGCTTGAGACAACCTTGGTGGCTTGAGCTGAGTTAACGTTAACTGATGATAATCGAAACTTAATTTGTGTCATCCCCCGATTGAAATATGCTGCTATTGTTTTTTATGCTAAATCTGAGCGATTGCCATGGGCGTGCCGTCTGACGATCGATTGCCGACGGTAAGCAGCCTTCGTCAAGCGTTCAACCTAACGAAAT
>JBPYDY010000025.1:0-8068 GCA_051986155.1 Methylocella sp. | reverse complement strand
AACGCAAGCGGGCCGGTACGTAGTCCTGCTAATATCTGACTTTTATTCTCATTCGAGATTCAGCATGAAAATTCTCGTGCCCGTCAAGAGGGTCGTCGATTTCAACGTCAAGATCCGAGTGAAGTCTGACGGCTCGGGCGTTGAGTTCGCCAATGTCCAAATGTCAATGAATCCGTTTGACGAAATCGCCGTCGAGGAGGCCTTGCGCCTGAAAGAAACGGGCAAGGCAGAAGAGGTGATTGTCGTCTCGGTTGGACCGGCGCAGGCGGCGGAGACCATCCGCAAGGCGCTCGCGATGGGCGCCGACCGGGGCATATTGGTTAAGGTGGCGGGGCCTGTCGAGCCGCTTGCCGTCGCCAAGCTTTTGAAGGCGATCGCACGCACCGAGGAGCCTGGGCTCATCATCCTCGGTAAGCAGGCAATCGACGACGACTGCAATCAGACCGGACAGATGCTTGCCGCGCTCTTAGGCTGGGGCCAGGGCACTTTTGCTTCTAAAGTAACAATCGACGGCGACAGCGTGGATGTAACCCGCGAGGTTGACGACGGGTTGCAGACCGTAAACCTCAAACTTCCGGCAGTCGTGACGACCGATCTGCGCCTCAACGAGCCGCGCTACGCCTCTTTGCCAAACATCATGAAGGCCAAAAAGAAAGTCATTGACGAGAAGAGGCCCGAGGATTTTGGCGTCGATATCGCGCCGCGCCTTAAGGTGTTGAAAACGGTCCCCCCGCCTGCGCGCAAAGCCGGAATCAAAGTCGCCTCGGCCGCCGAACTCGTGGCAAAACTCAAAGACGAAGCAGGGGTGATCTGATGCCGGTACTGCTTCTGGCCGAGGTTTCAAACGGCGCGCTCAACGAAGCAACCACCAAGGCGCTGACGGCGGCAAAGGCGATTGGCGAGCCCGTACATGTCCTGGTCGCCGGGGAGAAGGTTGAGGCTGCCGCAGATGCCGCCGCCAAATTGGATGGCGTCGCGAAAGTTTTGCTCGCCGACGACGCAGCCTATGCGCATCAATTGGCCGAGCCAATGGCGGCGCTTCTCGCCGCTTTGGCTGCCGATTATTCCGCGCTCATTGGGCCCGCGACCTCGACCGGCAAAAATATCATGCCGCGGGCCGCGGCGCTGCTCGACGTAATGCAGATTTCGGACATCATGAGGGTCGTTGCGCCTGACACATTTGAACGCCCGATCTATGCCGGCAATGCGATCGAGACGGTGCAGTCGACGGATGCCAAGAAAGTGATCACGGTGCGCACGGCGGCGTTTCAGGCGAGTGGAGGCGGAGGAGCGGCGCCGGTTGACAAAATAGTGGCCCCTACCGCGCCCGAGGTCTCGCGATTTAAGGACGAGACCATCGCCCAATCCGAGCGCCCCGAGCTTGCCGCGGCAAGAGTCATCATTTCCGGCGGCCGCGGCATGCGCAACGGGGAGAACTTCAAGGCCCTGATCGAGCCAATCGCCATCAGGCTCGGTGCCGCAATCGGCGCGTCGCGGGCGGCCGTCGATGCGGGCTATGTCCCAAACGATTTGCAGGTCGGGCAAACCGGAAAAATCGTCGCGCCCGACCTCTACATCGCCGTCGGCATCTCAGGCGCGATCCAGCACTTGGCCGGAATGAAGGACTCCAAAGTCATCGTCGCAATCAACAAGGACGAAGAAGCGCCAATCTTTCAGGTCGCGGATTACGGTCTCGTCGGCGATCTGTTTGAGATTTTGCCCAAGCTGAATGAGGAGCTCGCCAAAGCAGGCCGTTGACTGCGCTTACGAATTAGCAACCGTCGCGACTCGAGTTCCTCGCTCACACCTGAGTATTGACGAAAGCCGTTTAGCGTTTGAGCCAATCGTTCTCCGCCTGACAAAATCAACGCGGTGGAAATGTCTTCTTCTTTCGTTTAAAGATCCCCGCCGCTCGCGCGAATACGCCTCGGCGCGTAGGGCGTAACACAAAAGACAGTAGGCTTTAAGCCTCTTTGCCGCCGCGGACGCATAAGATGGACATTAACAAAATTGGCATAATTGGGGCCGGCCAAATGGGTGCGGGAATAGCGCAGGTCTGCGCATCGACCGGCATCGAAGTGGTTCTCAATGATATTTCCGACGCGCGCATCAACGCCGGTCTTGCCACGATAGCCGGCAATCTCGCGCGCCAGATCGAACGGCAACAGTTGGACCCGAAGGCGCGCGATGCGGTGTTGAATCTGATCAAGCCTGCGCGCGACTTCGATGCTTTTGGCGACTGCGATCTTGTCATCGAAGCGGCGACAGAAAATGAGGACCTCAAACGGAAGATTTTTGCCAAGCTCTGCCCGTCATTGAAGCCATCGGCGCTCCTGGCCACCAACACGTCGTCGATTCCGATCACGCGGCTCGGCTCGATCACGGATAGGCCAGAACGCTTCATCGGCATTCATTTTATGAATCCTGTTCCAAAGATGCAGCTCGTCGAGCTGATTCGCGGCATCGTGACCGATAACGCAACGTTCGAAACGGCCAAGGCACTGGTGCGCCGCCTCGGCAAGACCTTTACCGTCTCGGAGGATTTTCCGGGTTTCATTGTGAACCGGATATTGCTGCCCATGATCAACGAGGCGATCTATACGCTTTATGAGGGCGTGGGCTCCGTCGAGTCGATCGATACCGCGATGCGGCTTGGCGCCAATCATCCGATGGGCCCCTTGCAGCTCGCCGACTTTATCGGGCTCGACACGGTACTTTCGGTCATGCAGTTTCTTTATGATGGCATGGCCGACCAAAAATACCGGCCCTGCCCATTGCTCGTGAAATATGTTGAGGCTGGCTGGCTCGGCCGTAAATCCCAGCGCGGATTTTACGATTACCGCAGCGGCACGCCGATTCCGACCCGCTAGCTCCTAACCTTTCTTCGTGATCTCTTCACACCGCTGTCATCGGGCGGTGAGAGGGTAAATACGGGCTAGCGCTCGAATCGCAGCCGGTATAAAAACTCCTAGACCGAAATGGAACGGAGTCGCGGCGCTGCCGCAGCGCGAGGCGAGGAAGCTCAGGTGACGATTCATTCCCAAGCAGGGGTCTCGCCTGAGGCGTGTCCGGCGCTCGTCCTCAATGCCGACTTCCGGCCGCTGAGCTATTACCCGCTTTCCCTATGGTCGTGGCAGGATTCGATCAAGGCCGTGTTCCTGGGCCGGGTGAATATCGTTTCGAGCTACGAAAAGATGGTGCGAAGTCCTAGTCTCGAGATGCACCTTCCCTCGGTGATTTCTCTCAAATACTATGTGAAATCCTCCCGTTCCCCCGCCTTTACCCGTTTCAACGTTTTTCTTCGCGACCGGTTTAGCTGCCAATATTGCGGCTCCCTCGAGGATCTGACCTTTGACCATTTAGTTCCCCGCTCCAGAGGCGGCACGACGACGTGGAAAAACGTCGTCGCCGCCTGCTCAAACTGCAATCTCCGCAAAGGCGACCGGCTCCCGGCCGAGGCCCGGATGTGGCCGTCGCGCGCGCCCTATCAGCCGAGCGTGAACGATCTTCACCAAAATGGCCGCCGCTTTCCGCCCAATTATTTGCATGAAAGCTGGCTTGATTATCTTTACTGGGATTCTGTGCTGGAGCCCTGAGCGCAACTTTTGGCCACAGACGAATCAGCTCAGCTCGGCTGCCAATCTGCGCATGAAGGCGATGCAGCTTTCGATCTGCGCGATCTCGATGTATTCGTCCGGTTGATGCGCCTGGTCGATTGAGCCTGGTCCGCAAACCACCGCCGCCAGCCCGGCCAATTGGAACTGCCCGGCTTCGGAGGCGTAAGGCACGGTGACCGTGCGGTTCAACCGAGCCGCCGCCAAAGCAAGAGCTTCGGCAAGTGACCCCTTCACTGGCTTGAGGCCAGGAACCTCGGCCTTGGTCTCGGTTTCGATAAAGGCGTCTTTGGTATGGCGCGCGAGCTTTGGAGCCACGGCGCAGGCGGCATAATCCTCAAGGTGCCGGAGAGCCAGGTCTTGCGCGACATGGGGAAGAGCCCGGAACTCCCACTGGAACGTGCAATGTTTCGCCAAGATATTCCGCGCGCTTCCGCCTTGGATCATGCCGACATGAACCGTCGAGGCGGGCGGATCGAATCGCCCCGACGGATCGCCTTGCGCCATGAGCTCCGCGCCAAACCGGTAGAGCTCGGTCACGAGATTGCAAGCGGCCTCGATGGCGCTCGCGCCAAGGGCGGGCTTCGAGGAGTGCGCCTCATGGCCATGGATCATTGTTGCGTATGAGCCAACGGCTTTGTGTGCATCGGCCACTTGCATCGAAGTAGGCTCGCCGACGAGTACCGCCGCGGGGCGCGGCAGGCTCGCTCCAAACTGCGCGATCGTATCGAGCGGGCCGCGGCAGGTGATTTCCTCGTCGTAACTCAGAAGAATGTGGATCGGACGCGCCAAGCGGGCAGCCTTGAATTCGGGAATCATAGCGAGGCAAATGGCATCGAAGCCTTTCATATCGCAGCTGCCACGGCCATAAACGCGGCCGTTTGCCCGGCGCAGTTTGAACGGATCGCTGGTCCAGGCTTGGCCGGCAACGGGGACCGTGTCGGTGTGGCCGGAAAGAACAACGCCACCATCGCAGGCTTGGCCGATGGTCACAAAAAGCGCAGCCTTGTCGCCCGCCGCATTGGGAACCCTTGCATAGGGAACGCCGACGGATTTAAGATATTCCTCGGCAAAGGCGACCAGAGCGAGATTGGATTTCGAGCTCTCGCTATCGAAGCTGATGAGACGCTCGAGAATGCAAAGCGTCGCCTCGAGCCTTTCGTCTTTCATGACCGGCTTGGCGCATGAGTAGGCAAATTTGCAGACCTCGAATGGCGGCAGCGTTCCGAACCTCGGCCGCAAGCTCAGTTGAGAACGCGCCGCGCGTATGGCGAATCGAGCGAGAACACCGGGATCTCGGCATCAAATGCCTCGCCGTTCTCGCTCACCATTCTATAGGTCCCTGTCATGATGCCGGATGGCGTCGACATATTGGTGCCCGACGTGTAGCGGAAGGTCTCGCCTGGCTTCAGAATCGGCTGTTCCCCGACGACACCCGCCCCCTTTACCTCCTCGAGCCTGCCATTGCCGTCCGTAATCTTCCAATGCCGGGCGGTCAATTGAACCGTCATCCTTCCACGATTGGCGATTTCGACGGTGTAGGCCCACCAAAAAGATGCCTCGTCGGCGTCGGACCTTTCGGGCACGAATTCGGGGAGAACCGTGATCTGGATGTCGTGAGTGACGATAGTGTACATGGCCGTGATCTTTGTTGACGAAGCGCAAACAAACCCAATCTACATTAGCACGGCAAAATGCAACAGGGGAAGCGCGCTGTGGCTGAAGACTGGTGACTTTGGTTGCGCCTGCGAAAACGGCCGCGCACTCTAATGTTGCGCTGCAACTTGAACGCGTTATGATGGACGGCTGTTACCGACGTTTCGGCCGGTGCCGCGGAGGTACCAGGCGGGCGCTGCCGGTTCAGTTTTAAATGCGGAGCTTGCTCGCATGCAGATCAAGTCGGCCCGCGCCCGCAACATCCTTTGCGTGTTTCCCCGCTACGCGCCATCGTTCGCCACCTTTGAATACGCCTATCCGCTGGCCGGGAGCGTGCGTGCCTGCATGCCACCCCAAGGGCTTCTGCTCGTCGCCGCCGTTCTTCCAAAGGCCTGGACGGTCCGCTTCATCGACGAAAACATGGAAGCTGCGCCGTCCGATTGTTTCTCCTGGGCCGATGCTGTCCTTGTCAGCGGAATGCACATCCAACGCCGAAGGATCAACGAACTATGCCAGAGAGCCCATGCCGCAGGCAAGGTCGCGGTCCTCGGCGGACCCTCGGTGTCGGCTTGCCCCGAATACTACCCTGACTTTGACTATCTCCATATCGGCGAGCTTGGCGACGCCACCGACGCTTTGATCGCGACTCTTGCGGAAGACATATCGAGGCCCCGCGAACAAGTCGTGTTCACAACAAAGGCGCGGCGTGACGTGCGGGACTTGCCGGCTCCCGCCTATGAGCTTGCCGAGATCGGCAGTTATTTATTGGGCAGCATGCAATTTTCGAGCGGCTGCCCGTACACCTGCGAATTCTGCGATATTCCGGGCCTCTACGGCCGTGTGCCGCGCTTTAAAACCGCTGCGCAGACCGTGGCCGAGCTCGATAAGCTACTGGCTTGCGGGGTCAACGGCTCGGTCTATTTCGTCGATGATAATTTCATCGCCAATCGCCGCGCGCTGCGCGAGCTCCTTCCGCATCTCGTAGCCTGGCAAAAGCGCAATGGCTATGCGATCAGCCTCTCTTGCGAGGCAACGCTCAATATTGCACGCTCGCCCGAAATCTTAGCCCTCATGCGCGAGGCCGCGTTCACGACAATTTTTTGCGGCATCGAAACGCCCGAGCCCGAAGCCCTCAGGGCCATAAATAAGGCGCACAATATGATGGTGCCGATCCTCGAGGCCGTTCAAACGATCAACCGGCACGGCATCGAGGTCGTCTCGGGAATTATCATTGGCCTCGACACGGATACGGAGGATACCGGTTCGCTCATTCTCGATTTTCTCGATCGATCAAAAATTCCGATGGCGACCATCAATCTGCTTCAGGCTTTGCCGCGGACACCGCTTTGGGAACGTCTGCGGAACGAAGGCCGGCTCCTCGAGACGGCGGATCGGGAATCGAATGTGGATTTCAAGCTGCCTTATGACCAGGTCCTATCCATGTGGAAGAGCTGCATGGCCAGGGCCTACCACCCTGGGGCTTTGTTTGCTCGCTATGAGCACCAGCTCACCGCAACATGGCCAAACCGCCTGCGCCGGCCATTGAGCCGTCAGCGTTTGGCGCTGGCAAATATTCTTAAGGGCTTCGAGATTCTTGCAAGGATCCTTTGGATCGTTGGTATCTGCGGCGACTATCGGCGCACCTTTTGGAAGTTTGCTTTGCCTCGCCTCCTGCTGGGTAAGATCGAGCCTGTTTTGAGCGTCAGCCTTTTGGCGCATCATCTCATCATGTTCGCGCGAGATGCTTGCAACGGCAGAGGCAATGCCTCGCATTATTCAGCAAAAACTCGAGAGCCCGAATTCGAACCGGCACCGCGGGCCGGGCCCTAGCTCGCAGGAGAGAGCGGTGCATTGCGCGATGCGCCGCGAAGCAATATGCAAATAGCTACGCGCCGGCCCAATAATTGGCGCTGGGGCTTGGCGGCGCATCTAAGAAAAGGCGGAATTAATGAAGCGGATGACATTTGCGTTGGCTCTCTCTCTTGCTTTGCCTCAACCTCAGCCACTCTATGCGGATCCCTCCGCTTCTGGCCAGAACGGGGCTAAGCCGGCTCCTGCCCAAAACAAAGCCGGAACAACGCCCGCTGCGCCCAAATCGTTCGTTCCGTTGGAGCCGCAGGCCGCCGTCGAAAAGGCCAATGCCTATTTCAATGCCGCTTCGAGCATGACCGGAGACTTCGTCCAAATCAGCCCCGACGGTACAAGGTCGGAGGGTAAAATTTATGTGCAGAGGCCTGGAAAGCTGCGTTTTGAATATGCCCCGCCCGCTACTTTGGAAGTCGTTGCCGACGGCCTTTCTGTCGCCGTCCACGACCGCAAGACCGCGACGAAGGATGTTTACTTCATCAGCCAAACGCCGCTCAAATTTCTGCTCAAGGAGCAAATCGATCTAAACCGCGATGCCAAGGTCATCGAAGTGAAGAGTGAACCGGATTCTGTCTCAATACTTGTAGAAGACAAGGCGACTTTCGGCGGCACCTCGCAAATAAAGTTAATTTTCGATCCATCTACATTCACGCTGAAACAATGGCAGGTTACCGACCCGCAAGGCTATGAGACCCTTGTTTCGCTTTTCAATATTGACTTGTCGAAAAAGCCTGACCCAAGACTGTTCCAGCTTACCGAGGAAAGGATATCGAACACAAATAATTGACAGGGCCTGCGCGGTTCCTCGCAGCAGCGTGCAAAGTTTGCAAAAAATGAATTGTATCAATTGGATAGACGAAGGTTAACGATGATCGCAAATTGCATGGACAGGGGGATCACGGCGGCCTTTGCCCGGAGGACCGCTTGCAACC
>JBPYDY010000024.1:0-8500 GCA_051986155.1 Methylocella sp. | reverse complement strand
AAAAAAACGCCGCCGCGGCTGTCCTCCCGCGGCGGCGTTTTGATTGGCCGAGAAAACTGCGAAAGATCGCCGGAGCTTAAAGCGGCCACATTTGTCAGTGTTGGGCGACGACCGGAGCAGCCGGCGGCCAAGCGAAGTGATAGGTCAGGCCGATACGGCCGGTATGCATGGTTTCCCTGTCTCGGTGATTGGGAATGGCGATACTAAAGGGATTAAAGCCAACGGCCAACGAGGGAAAACCAGCGGGAAAAGCGCCAAACCCGGCATCATTGAATCCGAGCGAACCGAAATCATAGTAGCGGTACTCAGCACGCACCGTGATATTGCCCATGAGGTTATATTCGATACCGCCGCCGACATCGAACCCATAGCGGTTCTGGGCGAAGTCCCTGGTGACTGCTACCCCGGGAAGACCGGTAATAAGGTTCGGCGGTATAAAGGCGCCGCATAGGATGTTCCCGCACAGGATTTGACCGCGGATATCGCCGTAAGCAAAACCGCCGATCGCGTAGAGGAGCAGGCGGTCGAATGTCAGGCCGATACGCCCGTCGACCGAGCCAAACTCGCGGACGGCGGTTGCCTCATAGTTAAGAAATATATTTTCGGCGCTTCCGGTGATGCCGGCGAAGTTATACTCGGCCTGAAGGCCAACGAGGAGCGGCCCCATCAGCTGATAGTTGTAGCCGACGTGAACGCCGCCGAAGACGCCGGAAGTACTGTAGGAGTTGGAAAAGTCCACCGGCACGCCGAAGAACTCGGAAAAACTCGCCATCTGGACCGAGGTCCTGCCCACGCCACCTCCCACGTGGACTCCGAGCTCAAAGCCCGTCCAGGTGAATACCGGCGCAGGTGGTGGTGGCGGAGGCAGTGGCTCCGCCGCGAAGGACGATGTTGCCGTCAAAAGCAGACAGGCCGTTGCGCCGACGAGGCGCCGCGAAAACTTGCGTTGCATGGAAAGCTTCCCTCCGTCGTTTGGACTTATCGCTCGTTTTTCTCTTGTGCGCTAACTGCAGCTATTCATAGCATCACGGGTTCGTTGAACAAGGCAGAATGCCAGGTTCCAGACCCGACTCGCTCATTATTCCTAGAGATGTTGCATTTTTGCCGAGCTTCGTCAGGCCGCTGGCAGAGATCAGCGCCGGGTCTTGTCTCGCCGGAGCAGGCCGGGATCCTCAAGCGTAGGCCGCAACACAGCGCCTAAATAATAAGGTGCGCTAGTAGCAGGGGGCGAGTCATCGTTTTTCTTGAGTCGACCGCCGACTCTATCTTAAGCCTGACAGAAATGATAGGCCGGACGCTTGACTGCCGCCGGTGGGGAGTGCCACTCGCGCAAGGCCAAGCACATTTGACGCAGGGAATGGATGTCCAAGGCTTTCGTCTTCCCAGGACAGGGGTCTCAAGCGGTTGGCATGGGGCAGGCGCTGGCTGCAGCCTTTCCATTAGCACGCGCTGTTTTTGCCGAGGTCGATGAAGCCTTGGGGCAAAATTTATCCTCGCTGATGTTCGAGGGACCGCAAGCCGAGCTCACCTTGACCGCAAACACGCAGCCGGCCTTATTCGCAGTAAGCCTCGCAGTTGTCCGTGTATTGGAAGCCGAGACCGGACTTAACCTCGCCAACGATGCCGCCTTTGTAGCGGGCCATTCGCTCGGGGAGTACTCTGCGCTTGCCGCGGCCGGGTCTTTGAGCATTGGAGAGGCGGCCAAATTGCTGCGCATCCGCGGCCTTGCCATGCAGGCGGCCGTTCCTGTTGGCACCGGCGCGATGGCCGCGCTCTTTGGGCTCGATAGCGATGGAGCGCAAGAGATCGCCAAACGAGCCGCCCTCCAAACCGGCGATGACGCGATTTGCGAGGTGGCGAATGACAATGGGGGCGGCCAGTTTGTGCTGTCGGGGTCGGTTCGCGCGGTCCATTGCGCCATAGAAATCGCCAAGGAGAAAGGCGCGCGCCGGTCGGTCATGTTGCCGGTATCGGCGCCGTTTCACTGTTCCTTAATGCAACCTGCCGCGGAGGCCATGGCTGAGGCGCTCGTCCCGGCCGAAATCAAATCCCCCTGCGTTCCGCTCGTCTCAAATGTCCTAGCGGCACCCGTTGCCGACCCGGACGAGATCCGAAAGCTTCTCGTTGCTCAAGTAACGGGCAGGGTGCGTTGGCGCGAAAGCATTGCCGTCATGGCCAATTCCGGAATTTCCATCTTCGTTGAATGCGGCGCTGGCAAAGTCTTGTCTGGACTCGTCCGGCGAATTGCCCCTTCAACGAGCGGCATTTCAATTGGCGTTCCAGATGATATGGAACTCTACCGGGCCTTGCGCTAAGCCACGGCAAACTTTGCGGGAGTTTTGCAATCGATGTTTGATCTAAAAGGGAAGAGGGCCCTTGTAACTGGGGCGACGGGCGGTATTGGCCGCGCGATTTCAAAAGCGCTACACGATCAGGGTGCAACTGTCGGCCTGTCAGGCACGCGCGGCGAGGCGCTCGGCGCGCTTGCCGCCGAGCTCGAAACCAATGTTCATACGTTTCCGTGCGATCTTGCCGAAAAATCCGCCGTGGAGGGGTTGATTCCCGCCGCCGAAGCCGCGATGGGAGAGATCGACATTCTCGTCAACAATGCCGGCATAACCCGGGACAATCTATTATTGCGGATGACGGACGAGGAGTGGGAATCGGTGCTCTCGGTCAATTTGACCGCAGGGTTCCGTCTTTGCCGCGCGTGCCTGAAGGGGATGATTCGCAGGCGCAGTGGCCGGATCGTCGGCATCAGCTCGGTCGTCGGGGTGACCGGCAATCCCGGCCAGGCCAATTATTGCGCCGCAAAGGCGGGTATGGCCGGAATGTACAAGAGCCTCGCCGCCGAGGTGGCTAGCCGCAACGTAACGGTGAATTGCGTTGCCCCCGGCTTTATCGAGAGTCCGATGACCGATAAATTAAATGACAAACAGAAACAGGAAATTCTCGCGGCCGTGCCGATGGGAAGGCTGGGAAGCGGTGTCGATGTCGCCGCCGCGGTTGTTTACCTGGCCAGCGCGCAAGCCTCCTATGTCACGGGCCAGACCATTCATGTGAACGGCGGAATGGCAATGATTTAAACCTGTTAGAGAACAATTTCATTGGCCTGCTCCGGCTCTCGCCAACCGCGAAGAAGTGTGTTACTCACTCAATCGATCAGGGAGGCAGCAGGCGCCTGCATCATATTGACGGCTGTCTGTTGCGGCGCGTCGTAGGCATATAATCAAAACGAGGAAGTACCATGAGCGATGTCGCCGAGCGGGTGAAAAAGATTGTCGTGGATCATCTTGGCGTCGAAGCCGACAAAGTTGTCGACAGCGCCAATTTTATGGAAGACCTCGGCGCCGATTCGCTCGATACCGTCGAGCTCGTCATGGCTTTCGAAGAGGAATTCGGCGTCGAAATTCCAGACGACGCAGCGGAAACGATCGTGACCGTCGGAGACGCCATTAAGTTCCTTGAGAAAGCATCCGCGGCTTGACGTCCTTTTGGGAGGATCGCCAGGGCGCCCCCGTCATTTTCAAGATTGGGGCTATCAGCGGCCACGCCTTGTTTATAAGGCGCGTTCTGCTCTCCATCTGGAAAGCGGCGTTCGAATTACGAGCTACCGTCGCCATTGAGAGCGAGCGGCAATGCCAGTGGTAGGATCGCAAGGTTGCTTAAATGCGAAAGGTGGTAGTTACGGGCCTAGGTTTGGTGTCGCCGCTGGGCGGAGGAGTGCAGATAAGCTGGGAACGGTTGCTCTCCGGGCTGAGCGGCGCCCGCCGCATCGAAAAATTCGATGTTTCCGATCTCGCGTGCAAGATTGCAATGCCTGTTCCCCGCGGCGGCGACGGGAACTTCGAGCCTAACCAATGGATGGAACCAAAGGAGCAGCGCAAGGTCGACGACTACATCCTTTATGCTGTGGCGGCGGCCACGCAAGCCCTTGCCGACGCAGGCTGGAAGCCTTTGACCCACGAGGAGCAGATCCAAACCGGCGTCCTGATCGGCTCGGGGATCGGCGGCCTAGCGGGAATTGCCGAAACCGCAATCGTCTTGAAAGAAAAAGGTCCCCGCCGCGTCTCACCATTCTTCATTCCCGGCCGCCTCATCAATCTCGCAGGCGGCTATGTTTCGATCCAGCATGGCCTCAAAGGGCCAAATCATGCGGTCGTCACCGCCTGCTCCTCGGGCACCCATGCGATTGGCGACGCGGCGCGGTTGATTGCTCTCGGCGACGCGGAAGTCATGGTTGCAGGCGGCGCGGAATCGGCAATTTGCCCGATAGGTATCGCGGGCTTCGCCGCTTGCAGGGCCTTGTCGACCAAATTCAACGATGAGCCGAAACGGGCGTCGAGACCCTATGACAAGGACCGCGACGGCTTCGTGATGGGCGAAGGCGCCGGTTGCGTCGTCCTCGAAGCTTATGAGCACGCCGCGGCGCGCGGCGCCAAAATTTATGCCGAGCTTGCAGGCTACGGCATGTCGGGAGACGCCTTCCACGTCACCGCGCCCGAGGCGAGCGGCGATGGGGCTTGCCGGGCGATGGGGGCCGCGATCGAGCGGGCCGGTATTTCCCCCGGCGAGATCGATTATATCAATGCGCATGGAACCTCGACGCCGCTCGGCGACGAAATCGAGATTCGGGCAGTCGAGAAAATTCTCGGCAATAACCGGCACTCCTTATCGATGTCCTCGACGAAGTCGGCGGTCGGGCACCTCCTCGGCGCGGCGGGCGCAGTCGAAGCAATATTTTCGATACTGGCAATCAGAGATCAAATCGTTCCGCCAACACTTAACCTCGACCATTTGTCGGTCGAAACAGAGATTGACCTCGTGCCGCATAAACCGCGACGGCGAAAGGTCGAATTCGTGCTGTCGAATTCCTTCGGCTTTGGCGGGACAAATGCCTGTCTGGTCTTCAAACGGCCAGAGCTGACGGGAGCCGCGGGGTAGCGTCCGGGGCGAAATTGCCGATCCGAACCAGATTTCGCCATATTTTCCGGGCGGGATAGAGAATTGCGCAAAGGCTTTGGCTTTGGAGCCATTCTGACGTGAGGCCCTTTCCCCTCAGAAGATTGTGCCCAAAGAACCGGCTAAGGCCCTGGCTTAAGGCAGCTGGGGTGCCAGCCATTGTTGCCGTAACGAACCGTGTGGGCTGAAGTAGTGGGCGAGATGCCTCCAGAAGGCGACAGAAACGAGGTGCCTAAAAAGGGCGAACAGCTCTCTCGTCCTGAAAAGCAACAAGCCGGCCGCTTCGCTGGACAAAGGATGACGCCGCGAAGCCCAAAGGAAGCGCTTCAGCCAGATACTCCACCGCCGCCGCCGATTCCCCCGAGCCGAAGGCACCCCGCGCTTTCGGCAATGAGCGGATTTCTTACTTTTATCTTGGCGATAGCGATAGCCTCCGTCTCTGTCCTCATGTGGACCCAACATCGGCTGCATGAACCAGGGCCTCTCAATGCCGACAAGATAGTATATATTGCTCCCGGCACCGACAGTTCCGAAATTATAGGCACACTTGAGCGTGATGGCGTCATCGACAGCCCAATTCTGCTCAATGCCACGCTATGGGTGGAGGGGAATCACTCGAAGGTCAAGGCGGGCGAATATCAGTTCAAGCAAAATGCCAGTTTACGGGATGTGATCGACATCCTGGTTAGCGGCAAACAAGTGCTGCACAACATTACGATACCAGAGGGCCTGACAAGCGAAGAGATCGTCGAACGCCTGAAGGAAAACGATGTATTGATTGGCGATGTCATTGAAATTCCGAAGGAAGGCAGCTTGCTGCCGGAAACCTACAAAGAACTTCGCGGCTCTCTTCGTGCCAACGTCGTAAGGGAAATGCAGGACCACCAGCGGCGCCTGGTGGATCAAATCTGGGCTCATAGGACGGCCAACCTGCCGCTGCGCTCGCCCTATGAGCTCGTCACCCTAGCCTCGATTGTCGAAAAGGAGACCGGAAAAGCCGACGAGCGGCCGCACGTTGCGAGCGTTTTCCTGAACCGGCTCAAGAAGGGAATGCGACTCCAATCCGACCCGACGATCGTTTATGGCCTCACCGGAGGCAAAGGCTCTCTCGGCCGGGGCATTACTGAATCCGAGCTCGAAAAGCCCACTCCCTATAACACTTATTTGGTCGATGGTCTGCCTCCAGGGCCGATTGCGAATCCTGGCCGCGCCTCACTCGAAGCCGCCGCCAATCCATCGCGCACCCGCGACCTTTATTTCGTGGCCGACGGCACAGGAGGGCACGTTTTTTCGGAAACGCTCGATGAGCACAGCCGCAATGTGCAACGTTGGCGCCAGATCGAAAAGGACATGAAGGACAAGCGCGAACAGCCAGCACCTGATCTGGGCGAGCCTGCACCGCAAGAGGCGCCACAACCAGCTCCACCGTCGACACCTCACGATGGCGGTCGGAAGAGCGAAAGAAGCGAATCATTGTCCGTATACGGGGCACTTACCGCGCCGGGCGCGCTGCCCTCCCTGTTCTCTCTTGGCGCGGCAGCCACCGCGATTGACCGCACGCTAGGTGCCACCCGTTCGGCAGCAAACGCCCGGCCGAACAATGGCATACCCGCCCATTTCAGCGCCTATGCCTCTGGGTTCGAAGAACTCGGTCTGACCTTTCCTGCCGTGAGCGCGGCGGCAGCACACGACCGGTCTGTTGAGGCCGACGACGACCAAAAGGGGATGGGGATAATGACGGGCGGCGCCGAGAGTAAGACAGAGGCACCCTCCCGCGCTAATGCAGCGACAGCTCTCGACGATTCGAATGGCCTGGCAGAACATCCAGGCCATTCGCGCGCCTTCGACTCCTCTCAGGGAACGCCCAGTGACCCGCTGAAAAACAAGAAATACGACCTGAACTACGCCAAAACCCTGCCGCAAATGCAATAGGCGGCGATTTGCGAGAATTATATCCGAGCCTAGGCCGCAAGTGCGGCTTCCGGCACCTTTAACGAACACCCCAGGCTCTCCGCGATCGCCGGATGGGTAATATGGCCGCGATGCACATTTAGACCGCTGCGCAGGCCAGGGTTGCCTGCAAGCGAGGAAAGCCCTCCTCTAGCTAAGGCTAGGCCGTAAGAAAGCAGCGCGTGGTTCAGCGCATGTGTCGATGTGACGGGAACCGCGCCAGGCATATTGGCAACACAATAATGCACGATGCCAGCCTTCAAAAACATTGGCGCGGAATGAGTCGTTGCATGCGAGCTTTCGAAACATCCGCCCTGATCAATCGAAATATCGATAAGGACAGCGCCTGGCTTCATCGAGCCCAACATGCGCTCGGTAATGAGTTTCGGCGCAGTGGCACCGGGGACGAGCACGGCGCCGATCACGGCATCGGCCGATGAAACAGCATCTTCAACCGCCGCCCTCGTAGAGAATCTTGTTTTCGCCCGCCCATGGAACAGTTCATCAAGAAGGCGAAGGCGCGCAAGCGCCGAGTCCAAAATTGTCACATCGGCGCCGAGTCCAACTGCCATCCGCGCGGCCTGGGTTCCCGCAACGCCTCCACCGAGAATCGCAACTCGCGCCGGAGGAACGCCGGGAACGCCGCCAAGCAAGACCCCACAACCGCCGTTTTGGTGCTGCAGAGCCATGCCTGCCGCTTCGATTGCAAGGCGCCCGGCGACTTCGCTCATCGGTGCGAGGAGCGGCAGGCCGTGGCCATTATCGCCGATCACGGTTTCGAAGCCGACCGCAGTGCAGCCTGAGGTCATCAAACCCCTTGCCAGAGCGGCATTGGCCGCTAGGTGCAAAAATGCAAAAATGATCTGATTTTCCCGAAGCTTAGTCCATTCACGCTCTTGCGGTTCTTTCACCTTGATAATGAGATCGGAATTGGCAAAAATTTCGTCTGCGGTAGCGGCGATCATGGCACCTGCGGCCCGGTATGCCTCGTCCGTCGCATAGATACTGGCACCTGCACCCGTTTCGACGCTTACTTTATGGCCGGCGAGGGTGAATTCATGGACCGAGCCGGGTGTGAGCCCTACCCTGTATTCGTCATCTTTGATTTCCCTTGGGACACCAATGCGCACTTTAAGCCTCCAATTCACATTGCCCCATATCCCCCGTTGCCACAGATGTGGTAGCATTTGGAGCGAAAACAATCGGCAAATCGCGTGCTAGGCAGCGGCAAGGCAAGCCGGCACCGGCAGCTTGTAACGCTAAACCGCAGCGGGCGGGAGGCAGCAAGTCATCAGCGGTCACGTTCCCGTCATCAATCGGAAACCATAATCAGCCTTTTACGCTTGGGTTACGGAGGATCGCGTGAGTTCGGCACCAGAAGAGCGAAAACTTTCCTTGGTCAAGCGTGAGGCGGCGCCGAAACGCCGGGCGGCGAGCGCGGCACCGGCGATGGTCGATTTCGAGCCAGACACTGCTATAAACAGCGTCAGCGAGAAAACCGCCACGGTTTCGCGCTCTTCCGAGCACCCCGGCCCGCCCTCCGGCCTCTCTCGGGTCGAGGCAATTTCGATGATGGATGCCGGCGAAA
>JBPYDY010000023.1:0-2151 GCA_051986155.1 Methylocella sp. | reverse complement strand
GAGATATTCATCATGTGCAAGGTAGTCGTAAACCTGCTCTACAGCCTCGATGAACTCAACGGGCATATCAGATTTCAAACGCCTCATATTTACTGCCTCCCTACCAATCTTACCTGTTCAGCTCCGCTGCCATCACCGCCTGCGCCACTGCCATGCGGTCGAGATTCGCGCGCAACTCCGCCACCGACCAAGCGAGCCGGTCGAGCACGGCTTCACGAGCAGCCAGCGCCGCTGCCTCACGGGCCTTCGCCCGCCGGCGGTAGTAGGTGCTGCGAGAGATGCCCACAGCCAGCCACAGCCTCTGTGCGGGCTTGCGCGGACCTATGCCATGGGCGCGGCGCCAGCGCTCTGAACGGAGACGGGCGCGCTCGCAGCGCTCGTCGGAAGTCAGTTTGGTTCGCGTCATGAATTACTCTTCGCTTAGTTTCGTCGCAGAATCGGCATGTCCCGATACGGCGGTAGACATCCCGACTCGCCCGGAAACCGCCCGTCACGATCGCAAATGAGCACTTGCTGAACTTCATAAGCTTCCGTCCCAAAGTGAACCCCGGCTTGGACCGTGTATTCATCCTTGGCGCGATAATCCGCACGAATAATCTTCACCGGATGTTTCCCGCCAAGACTCATAACCTCACCGTCATCGAAAGCACGTCCTCGCTCAATCATCTTGTCAGAAAGTAAGTTGAGAAACCCGCCGTCCGATGTGCCGACGACAAGAAGCTCGGGCAATCCTCGTAGTTGATTGCCGACCGTATAAGCGAATGCTGGGGTGTCGTCTTCGCGGCCGACACAAACGATCGATCTCTGATACTGTTGGATGTCCTCGGCGATGTTTGAATGAAACTTTTCCAATGGCTGTCCTTTGTCCATAGGCTATGCCCTCCCTTGCGGCTTAGCGAGCAGCTCAGGCAGAGCCGGTCCCCAAAGGCTCAGACGCAACAAGCCGTTGCCCTCATCGGCAATGCGGCGCAGCGGCGCCGGCACAAACCAGCCATCGCCAAGCCGCGCGCCCGGCTCGCCATCATCGGCCAGCAAGATTTGATCGGCATGCAGCATATCCCCGGCCAGCCAGGTGTCGGCGTGCACGCTGATACTGCACTCACCGCCGAGCGAAACATTCTGACCGGCCCACAAGCTGCACACGAACCCACCAGAACCGGCCTTGACCAAAAAGCGGCGATCGTCAAACACGCCGCCAGGGGCGACAGTTTCCGCCCGCAGCCGGAGCAAGTTATGGTGAGCCTCAGAAATGATCGCGCCCGGCAATAGCCCGCTGCGCTCTATGCAGCGGCCAAGGGCATGATCGGGCACCTCGAGGCTCCACAGCCCCTCGCCAAGCACGGCACCGGCCAGGACATAATTGACGGTGACGCAGTCTTGCGCCTTGCCACTCTCAGGCAGAGCGCCGACGGCAAAGGCTTCACGCGGCTTCAAAATCGACCAGACGGCCAAAGGATGCTTGCCCTCGAGCCGCAACCCTTCGAGCATCACACCCGGACCAAACGCGCGCGCAAGCCTGCCAAAGGCCCGGCGGCGGCCCTTAAGTGTGCTGCGCAGCGCCATGTCATTGCTGACCGCGTGGCAACCGTTAAAGGCCCGCCCATAAACGCGGTAGTCGCGCGCCAGTCTTTCTTTCCATTGGCGCAGCTGGCCGCGCACTTCGGCGTTGCCGTAAGCAGCGGACTGTTGGGGCGAACAAAATTGGGGCAAATGCGGATGGGGTGACATCGAGCTGAACTCCTCGGTGTTGCCCAGGAAGGTCGTGCGGCGTTAGCGCGCCCGCGGCCTTCGCATTTGGCATTATGTGCGCGATAGGCTTTGACCGCAAGAAACCGGTCTCTGCGAGCGCGTCACGAAAATTTGCAAAAACGCGCAAACGAAACAAAACAGCGCGATACGGAATGAAACAGCGCGAAAAAACACGCGGCGCGCGGCGAATTATTCACAAAAAAATTTCCCGTACTCGCGGGAGGATTTCTCCTTGGGCTTGCCTTTGATTGCGAGCCGGAGTCTGGAAGTGCGAGTCTCGAAGCGAGAATGCCGGATTTTGCGTGCCATTTGTCCCAAAATGTCCCAATGAAGTGCGTATAGGCCAGGTCCGGGCGAGTCCCTGCTCTTGCGCGCCGATGGCCGGCCGCCCCGCGCCCTGAG
>JBPYDY010000022.1:0-2227 GCA_051986155.1 Methylocella sp. | reverse complement strand
GTCGCGCCAGTTGGCGTTGACCAGGATCGCACCATCAACCCTTTTCGTCCGGAAGAAATCGTCGACCGCATCACTCTTGCGTCGCGGGTTCCACGATGCCCAAAGCTCGGAGCTCTCGCGGCGGATGGTCGGGCGCAACAGCGCAAGGCTGCGCGCGCTTAACGTTTGCGCTTCGTCAATCCAGGCAATCCGAAAGCCTTCCAGCGATTTGATCGAGTCGGCCGTGTGGTCCTGCATGCCGCGGAAAATGATGATCCCATCGCCGGGGGTTGCGATCTTGTCGCTGTAGACCTTGAAGCCCTGGCCAAGGCCGAGGCATTCGATCTTGCTTTCGATCAGCCGCTTGGAGGATTGCGCGAGCGTTCTCTGCGCCTCGCGAATGCACACCGCGAGCGTGCCGCGTTCAGCCTGGCAGGTCTCCACCAGAAGCTCGCCGAAGAAATGCGATTTGCCCGAACCGCGGCCGCCATAGACCCCCTTGTAGCGGGCCGGCGCAAGCAGCGGCTCAAAGATTTTTGCGGTGGGGATTTTCAGAGTTTTCAGGTTGGACAATGACACGCTCGATGCGATGGATCAGTTCAAGCGCGCCGCCATCGCCGTTGTCGATGGCTTGCGTCGCCTTGCCCCAGCCGCGGTCAAGGATTGAGTTCGCGGCAGCAATGCGCGCCGGCGCCGGCGCCTTGGTGTTGCGCATCACGCCGACCAGCACGTTGAGCGCGGTTCTGGTGTGGCTTCGCGCCAGGGATCGGATTTCGGTAACGGATTTTGGCATTTTGCTTTTTCGAACTTTCGATATGCGCCTTCCGTATCTCTTCCAAACGGAAATCGGGTGGCGCGCCGAAACGCTCTGTTGGAAAAGGTCCGGAAGGACCGACTTCTAAAGGGCGTTGAATGAAAATGACCGATTTGAATCACCGCATGAACCGCAGCGAGTGGCTTACGCTCCTGGTCCTGTCGGTTTTGTGGGGTGGCTCGTTCTTCTTCGCAGGCGTTCAGGTCAAGGCGCTACCGCCGTTTACGATCGCAACCTTGCGGGTCTCGCTCGCCGCCATCATCCTGAACGTTCTGATCGGAATTCTCGGCAAGAAATTGCCCGAAGGCTTTAAGGTCTGGCGCGCCTTTTTCGGCATGGGCATTCTCAACAACGCGGTGCCGTTTTGTCTCGTCGTCTGGGGCCAGACCCACATCGCCTCCGCCCTTGCCGCGATCCTGAATGCGACGACGCCGATATGGACGGTCATCGTCGCCCATTTTTTGACAGAGGACGAGAAGATGACTCCCAACCGGCTTCTTGGCGTGGCCATGGGATTCGTCGGCGTCGTGGTACTGACCGGCGCGGATTCCTTGCGTGGGTTGGGCACAAATGTTCTGGCGCAGCTCGCGGTGTTGTTGGCGGCCGTGTCTTACGCGTTTGCCGGCGTCTATGGCCGCCGCTTCAGGCGGATGGGCATCGAGCCGCTTTTGACCGCAACCGGCCAGGTGACGGCTTCCGCATTCCTGCTTGTTCCGATCGCGCTGTTTGTCGACACGCCGTGGACGCTCGCGATGCCCTCCTTGACGGTGTGGAGCGCGGCTGTCGGCAGCGCCGTGCTCTCGACCGCGCTCGGTTACGTGCTTTATTTCCGGCTTCTCGCCACCGCAGGCGCGACCAATCTACTACTTGTCACGTTCCTGATTCCGGTGAGCGCGATTTTCATGGGAACTTACGGACTGGGCGAGCACCTGGAGCTCAGGGATTTCTCCGGACTCGCCTGCATCGGCGCCGGCCTTGCCGCAATCGACGGCAGGTTTTTTGCGCGTCACGCGGCGGAAGCGCGTTAGCTATTTCCGCTCGTCCTCCTCGCTTCGTTCGCCGCTGTACGGAACATACTCGCATGGCGCCGTATCGGCATGACCCATGGTGAGATCATCCGCCCGAAAAAGCGGGCGCGTCGCCGCAGGAAAGTCCGAAAGCACTCGCCGGCGGTTTGGTCGCGGGATGAACTGAATGATCTCGGCGCTCATGAAAAACACCCTTTGGATGGTCTCACGACCAAAGCGAAAAAGAACGCGGCATGATCGCGCAAATCCGCGCGGGCTCATTTCGGGCGCGAACCCTATTCTCTCGCTTTGAGAGCCGCGTGCCGGCGCGTTCGCGCGCGCCGGCGAAGACTTGAAGGAAGATTGGACGTAGTCGTTTGAGTCCCGTCCGCCCCTTGCGGGCAAAGGCTGAACTGTTAGCGATTGC
>JBPYDY010000021.1:0-11444 GCA_051986155.1 Methylocella sp. | reverse complement strand
TGTTGCGTCGGCAGGCAACCGAGCGCCGCCTTGGCCGCCGCAAGATAGTCGAGGAGTTCGTGCGCGGCGTGGTCGCTAAGCCCCGCTTCGCCCAAAAGCCACTGCAAAGCATCCTCGGCTGTCGAATTCGGCTGCAGGCGCTCCGCGATCTCCGCCCGCAAGCGGGAGACCGAATACGACAATTCGTCTGTGCGCCCAGGGGCTTCTCCAAGCCAGAAAGGCATGGTGGGCGGCATTCCATGCGCGTCCGCCACCCGGACCGTGCCGCGCTCGACGCGCAGGACGCAGTAGGATCGATTGCCGAGCTGAAAAATATCTCCCTTCATGCATTCGACCGCAAAATCCTCATGCACGGTGCCGATAAATTGATTCTCCGGCTCAAGAACCACCCGATAGTCGGCTGTGTCGGGGATCGCGCCGCCGGATGTCACGGCGGTCAAACGCGCGCCGCGCCGGGAGCGCAGGATATGGTTAACCGCATCAAGGTGGATCAGCGCGCCGCGGCGGCCGCGGCGCATGCTGAAGCCTTCCGCAAGCATGGCCACGACGGCGGCAAAATCGTCACGTGCGAGATTGCGATAGGGCCAGGCGCGCCGCAGCAATTCAAAGAACGCAGCTTGGGGCCATTCCCTTGCGGCAACCTCGGCCGCGATCTGTTGCGCAAGCACATCGAGCGGCTGCTCCGGGATCGCTATACGATCAAGCTCGCCGCGACGGACGCTGTCGAGCAACGCCGCGCATTCGGCAAGGTCGTCGCGCGAAAGAGGAAACAGCCTGCCTTTGGGCAAGCCATTGATCGCATGTCCCGACCGCCCCACGCGCTGAAGGAATGCCGCGATAGAGCGCGGCGAACCGAGCTGGCAAACCAAATCGACGTCGCCGATGTCGATGCCGAGTTCGAGCGATGCGGTCGCGACAAGCGCTTTGAGCCTGCCATGCTTGAGGCGCTGTTCGGCATCGAGCCGCTGCTCCCTCGCGAGACTCCCGTGATGGGCCGTCACCCGGCCCATGCCCAGGCGCTCAGAGAGCGCGCGCGCAGCTCGCTCGGCCATCCGTCGCGTATTGACGAAGATCAAAGTGCTGCGATGGTCTTCGATGAGTTCGGTCAGCCGGTCATAGACCCGCTCCCAGACTTCGCTGGCCATGACCGATTCAAGCGGCGAAGGCGGCAGCTCAATTGCAAGGTCGCGCGCCCTGCGATGGCCCGAGTCGATAATTTTACATGGGGCGCTTCGAGCCCCAACCAGAAAATGGGCGATGATTTCGATTGGCTTTGCGGTCGCCGACAAACCGACGCGCGTAAGATGCGGCCCGCAAAGCGCCGACAAGCGTTCAAGCGAGAGTGCCAAATGCGCGCCGCGCTTGTTGGGCGCAAGGGCATGGATCTCGTCGACGATCACCGTCCTTGCGGTTGCCAGCATGTCGCGGCCGGATTGCGACGTGAGCAGGATATAGAGCGATTCTGGCGTGGTCACAAGGATATGCGGCGGGCGGCGGCGCATCTGGTGGCGTTCGCTTTGCGGCGTGTCGCCCGTTCGCACCAAGGTGCGGATTTCGACCTCGGGCAATTTAAGGTGCCGCAACTCCTCACTTATGCCTTTCATTGGCACTGCAAGATTCTTATCAATATCGTTTGACAATGCTTTGAGGGGTGAAACATAGACGACCTGAGTTTCGTCCTTGAGCTTTCCTTCGAGCCCTTGCCGCACGAGAGAATCGATCGCCGCGAGAAAGGCCGCGAGCGTTTTGACCGAGCCCGTCGGCGCGGCAACCAAGACATGCTGCCCGGCCTGGATCGCGGGCCATGCTTGCGCCTGCGCCAGGGTCGGCGCACGGAACAGGCGGAAAAACCAGCCTTCAACCGCTGGGTGGAGTGCGAAAGCTTCGTTCACGAGAAAGCACCGATTTCACATAATGGCGCCATAATAGCGCAACAGGCGGCAGAGCCAATGGGGCGCTCCCGGCCCGTACCGGCAGGACACACCGTGCCAGCGATGGGGCGGCCGCCAGCCGCCGCGAGAGCCAATCTACACGTCTTCCGTTCCGGTCAAGATGCGCGTCAAACTGTTCGATTTTGATCTGCCTGCGGAGCGGATTGCGTTGCGGCCAGTTGAGCCGCGCGACGAAGCGCGGCTGCTGGTCATCAGGCCAGGTGCGGCGCCGCAATTCGACGACCGCTCTATCCTCGACCTACCGAACTATCTTGAGTGCGGCGATGTGCTCGCCGTCAACGATACGCGGGTGATCCGGGCGCGGCTTTACGGCGTGCGAAAACGCGCCGGGACCTCGGCGCTGATCGAGGCAACTCTGATCCGGCGGGAGGGTGAAGCAGTGTGGCGCGCTCTTGCGCGTCCGGGGAGGAAACTGAGGCACGGCGACTTCGTCTCCTTTGCCTGCGTAAGTGGCCGTGACAGCCTCAGCGCCGAGGTTCTCCAAAAAGGCGGCGAGGGGGAGGTTTTGCTCCAATTCTCTGCCTCAGGCAGCGCGCTCGACATGGCAATCGACCGAATAGGCGCGATGCCGCTGCCACCCTATATTTCGCGCCGCAGGCCCGCCGACGAAAGGGATGTCCGAGACTATCAAACCCTCTTTGCGCAAATGCCCGGCGCGATCGCAGCGCCTACGGCGAGCCTTCATTTCACGCCAAGACTCTTAAATGTCCTCGCCGCCCGGGGGGTAGCGATTGCAAAAGTCACGCTCCATGTCGGCGCTGGCACATTTTTCCCGGTCAAAGCAATCGACACCGAAAACCACATGATGCACGCCGAATGGGGCGCCGTCACCGAAGAGGCAGCTTTTTGCTTAAATAAGGCTCGGTCGTCCGGGGGCCGAATCGTTGCGGCAGGCACGACAAGCCTAAGAATCCTCGAGCAAGCGGCACTGGGCGATGGAACGATCGCGCCATTCTCGGGCGCAACGTCGCTCTTCATCACGCCCGGCTATAAATTCAAATCCGCAGATTTGCTGCTGACCAATTTCCATCTTCCGCGCTCGACTTTGTTCATGCTTACGTGTGCATTCTCGGGGCTCGACACGATGAAGGCGGCCTATGCGCATGCGATTGCGGAGCACTACCGGTTCTATAGTTATGGCGACGCCTGTCTTTTGTTTCCGGCGGAGAAGGGCGTGTGAGCGAAGCATTTCGCTTTGAGGTTTTGGGCGAAGATAAGATGGCCCGGACAGGCGCAATCACGGCGGCGCGCGGAACAATCCGCACGCCGGCTTTCATGCCGGTTGGCACGGCAGCGGCCGTGAAGGCGATGCATCCCGAAGCCGTAAAAGCGCTCGGCGCCGATATCGTTCTCGCCAACACATACCATTTGATGTTGCGTCCGGGGCCCGAGCGCATCGCGGCGCTTGGTGGGCTGCACAAATTCATGAATTGGCGTTGGCCGATCCTGACCGATTCCGGCGGCTTTCAGGTCATGTCGCTTTCCAAGCTCAGAAAGATCGACGAGGAAGGCGTGACCTTTCGATCGCATCTCGATGGCGCGCTTTATCGCCTGACACCCGAGCGCGCGCTAGAAATCCAGGATCTGCTCGATTCCGACATAAGGATGCAGCTCGACGAATGCGTCAGGCTTCCTTGCCCGGAAGCTGACGTTCGCCGCGCCACAAGATTATCGCTCGCCTGGGCGGAGCGCTCAAAAAGGGCCTTTGTTGCAAGACCTGGCCGCGCCCTGTTTGGCATCGTTCAGGGCGGCGCCGACGAAACATTGCGCGTGGAAAGTGCCAAGGCACTCGCGGATATTGGGTTTGATGGCTATGCGCTTGGCGGTCTTGCCGTCGGCGAGACACAGCATGTGACGCTTGCGATGATCGAATGCGTGCTGCCGTTCCTCCCGCCGCAAAAACCGCGCTATCTCATGGGCGCAGGCACGCCGGACGATCTTTTGGAATGTGTGAGGCGGGGCATCGACATGTTCGATTGCGTTCTGCCGACGCGCGCCGGACGCCATGGGCTAGCCTATACGCGCGCAGGAAGACTCAATTTGCGCAATGCGCGTTACGCGGACGATCCCACCGCCGTCGATCCGCTTTCCTCGAGCGCCGCCGCCCGCACCTATTCCCGCGCTTATCTGCATCACCTCGTTAAATCGGGCGAGATTCTTGGCATGATGCTGTTGACCGAAATCAACCTTTCCTATTATCAGGATCTTATGGGGGACATGCGCCGCGCGATTGCGGCGGGGCTGTTCGACGATTTTTGCGCCGCTGCAAAGGCGGCCTGGCGGCTCGGCGAGGCAAACGGCGGGCTTGCGCAATGATCGCCTTTTTGCTGATTGTACAATACTTTCGTGCAGCTTGTCCGCTTCGCTAAGCAGCTGCCCGCTCCTAAGGCCCGAGAAGCACCCGCTGGCGATGGATCAAACGCCGCAATCATCCGCGTATAATGAGAATGAGCGGAATGATGGAGTAAGGCGGGCGCCAAGCGAAGAATGAATCGGAGGGTGTGGAGGATGGCTGAGAGGTCCCCCTTCTTCCGAGGGCATATAGGACTTTCACTTTGGGCGCCCGCTCCATCTTCCATTTTCATCAACCTCCGTATAAGGCATGTAGATCTTTAGGCTTTGAGGCGGAAGCCTCGGGAGGCGAACGGAGTTGCCGATGGAACCCTGGTTACCGTCGAGCTGGAGGGCAAAGCCCATCGAGCAGGTGCCGGAATATGCAGATAAAACAGCGCTGGCCGAGGTCGAGCGCCAGCTCTCGGGCTTTCCGCCACTCGTGTTCGCGGGCGAGGCCCGCAAGCTCAAGCAGATGTTGGGCAAGGCCGCCGCGGGCGAGGCATTTCTTTTGCAGGGCGGCGATTGCGCCGAGAGTTTCGCCGAGCATGCCGCCGACAATATCCGCGATTTTTTCCGCGTGTTTTTGCAAATGGCGGTGGTCACGACCTTTGCCGCGGCCCTGCCGGTCATAAAGCTTGGCCGCATCGCGGGCCAATTCGCCAAGCCGCGCTCGCTCCCAACCGAGTCGGCCGATGGCCTCGAGCTGCCGTCCTACCGCGGCGACATTGTCAACGACATCGCGCTCGACCGCACTGCACGCGAGCCCGACCCGGCGCGCCAGCTCATGGCTTACCGGCAGGCGGCGGCAACCCTAAATCTGCTGCGCGCGTTTGCAACTGGCGGCTATGCCAATCTCGAGAATGCGCATGGCTGGATGCTCGGTTTCATCAAAGATAGCCCTCAGTCCGCGCGCTACGAAGAGCTTGCCTCAAGGATTACCGAGACTTTGGCATTCATGCGCGCGATAGGTCTTGATCCCGAGGCGCATCAGGAGCTGCGGCAAACCGATTTTTACACCTCACATGAGGCTCTGCTGCTGGGTTACGAGGAGGCGCTGACCCGCATCGACTCGACGACCGGCGACTATTATGCGACCTCGGGTCACATGATTTGGATCGGCGATCGCACGAGGCGCCCCGGCTACGCCCATGTGGAATACGCCCGCGGGGTCAAAAATCCGCTCGGGATCAAGTGCGGCCCGACACTTTCGCCGGATGGGCTATTAAAGCTCATCGACATATTGAATCCAACGAATGAAGCAGGAAGGCTCACCTTGATTTGCCGCTTTGGCGCTGACAAGGCGGCGGAACATCTGTCGCCGCTCATTCGCGTCGTAAAAAGGGAAGGGCGGTGTGTCGTCTGGTCGTGCGATCCCATGCACGGGAACACGGTCAAGGCTGCAAGCGGATATAAGACCAGACCTTTCGACAAGATCATGAGCGAGCTTCGCACGTTTTTCTCGGTCCACCGCGCGGAAGGCACTTATGCTGGCGGCGTGCATCTCGAAATGACCGGCAAGAATGTCACCGAATGCACTGGCGGCGCGCGGGCGATCTCGGAGACCGATTTGCATGACCGCTACCATACTTATTGCGATCCGAGGCTCAATGCCGAGCAGGCAATCGAAGTGGCCTTTCTGGTTGCCGAGCTTTTGAAGGCGGAGCGGCTGGACCGCCGCCGCGCCGATGCGGCCGAGTGACGCCGCCGGCGGATAAGCCGCTCATGAGCAATGCCCCCGCGAACCGACTCGTCCTTGGCCTCGCGCAGATCAATTGCACGGTAGGCGACATAGCCGGCAATTGCGCACGCCTTCGGCAAGCCCGTGCCGAGGCGGCACGCTTCGGCGCCGATCTCGTAATGTTCTCCGAACTCTTCATCGCTGGCTATCCGCCGGAAGACCTTGTCCTGAAGGCGGCCTTCGTGGAGGCCTGCCGCACCGCGTGCGAGGCGATTGCGGCCGAGACTGCCGATGGCGGGCCGGCCGTCTTCGTCGGTCTGCCATGGCAAGAAAATGGGTGCTGTTACAATGCCTATGCGCTTCTTGCCGAAGGACGCATCGCCGCCGTCAGATTCAAAGTGGATCTGCCAAATTATGGGGTATTCGACGAAAAGCGTGTCTTCAAGGCCGGGCCCATGCCGGGGCCGGTTGTGTTCAGGAGCCTGCGAATTGGCATTCCGATTTGCGAAGATATATGGGGGCCGGATCCGGCCGAATGCATTGTCGACACGGGCGGCGAAATTCTTTTGGTGCCAAACGGGTCGCCTTATTGGCGCGGCAAGACGGACGAACGGCTCTCCGTCGCCGTCGCGCGAGTACGCGAAACCAAACTGCCACTTGTCTACCTCAACCAGATCGGTGGACAGGACGAACTCGTCTTTGACGGCGCGTCCTTTGGGTTGAATGGCGACCTCACCCGCGCCTTTCAGCTTCCCGCCTTTACGGATCTTGTTGCGAAGACGGTTTGGGAGCGCGGGCCAAATGGTTTTGTATGCAGCGAGGGGCCGCGCTGCGAAGTGGAAGAGGGGGAAGAGGCCGATTATGCCGCCTGCGTGCTGGGGCTACGCGACTATGTAACAAAAAACGGATTTCCTGGCGTCGTCATGGGCCTCTCGGGCGGGATCGACTCGGCCCTTTGCGCGGCGATCGCCGTTGACGCGCTTGGCCCCGCAGAGGTTCACTGCCTCATGCTGCCCTACCGCTTTACCTCGAATGAATCGCTTTGCGATGCCGGGCAATGCGCGCGTGCGCTGGGCGTGCGCTACGATATCGTGCCGATTGCTCCTGTCGTTGAAGGATTTGCGGCGGCTCTTGCGCCAATGTTCAAGGGAACCAATGCCGGGATTACGGAGGAAAATATCCAAAGCCGCACGCGCGGCACTATTTTGATGGCGGTTTCGAACAAATTCGGCTCCATGCTGGTGACGACCGGCAATAAATCGGAAATGTCGGTTGGTTACGCGACGCTCTACGGCGATATGAATGGCGGTTTTAATCCAATTAAAGATCTTTATAAGACGGAGGTTTACCGCCTCGCAAGGTTGCGCAATCGCTGGAAACCCGGCGGCGCGCTAGGACCAAGTGGCGAGGTGATCCCAAAGAACATTTTGCTGAAGGCGCCATCGGCCGAATTGCGCGAGAACCAGAAGGACCAAGATTCCCTGCCGCCCTATGAGCTGCTTGACACGATACTCGAAGCGCTTGTCGAAAAGGAAATGCGCGTTGGAGATGTCGTGGCAAAAGGCCTTGATCGAGAGACCGTGCGCAAAGTCGAAAGGCTTCTTTACGCTGCGGAATACAAACGCCGCCAGTCCTGCCCCGGCGTTAAGATCACGCGCAAGAATTTTGGCCGCGACCGGCGCTATCCGATCGTCAACCGGTTTCGCGACCTAAGCTAGCTCTATGGCGTCGCCAACAAAGCTTGAACTTTCAGCGGCGGCGGTGTTCAAGTTCGAGGGTAACGAGCCTGGCGAGAAGCGTGGCAGGAAAAAGCTGACCGATAATCGCCTCGAGATTGCACAGGCTGCGCACGAGCGGATGCACCGGCAGAATGTCGCCATAGCCGGAAGTGAGCGTCACGAAACTGAAGTAGATCAGATCGCTGATTATCTTCGGATCGCTCGCTGCGGAAAGCCCCGAAATTGCGCCCGGATCAAGTAGTCCGACGAGACCATAGAGACCAACAAAGATATGACCGATGGTCATATAAAGAAGGACCGCACCAATGACACGATGATAGGTGACCTGGCCGGGAGCAAATACCGCACGCGCGACCACATAGGCGAGGGCGATCCCGACTGTTGTCCAAGCCGCGGAATCGAGGTAAATGGCGTACCCCGGCTGGCTCATGAAGCGAACCGCGCTCCCCGCGACGGCGAGGCCGACGCCGGCCAATATCGCGCCGATAGTCCAAAGACCCGCCGATGAGCCTAGTACCAGGCGGCCATGACCAGGGCGATACCCAATCCGTACCCTTCCCACATAATCAATCGCGAGGCGTGAAGCGGGACGATCACGAAGGTGAGGAAGGCAAGCAATACCGTCAGCCAGGTCAGCAGCCGGTCGCCGAGCCGCTCCCGGGCGCGGCCAAGCTGCCTTCGTAAATCGCTCGGCCGTGCTCGTAACGGCAGCTTCGTCTGCACCGCGCGGCACGAGTTGACCGGCTGCTTTTGCGTCACGCTTCTTGGCCCTGTCCCTCGCCTGGGGAACCTTCTTCTTCCCGGCGGGCAGCATCTTCCTCACTTATGCGCTCGACGGCTGCAACCTGTTCGGAAGCATCGGTGTCGAATACGATCACGCCTTGCGTGCCGCGTCCGGCAATCCGAATGTCATCGACCGGGCAGCGGATCAATCTGCCTCCGTTTGTCACGAGCATGATCTCGTCGCCGTCGTCGACCGGCATTGCGGCAACGAGCTTGCCGTTTCGCTGATTGACCGCCATGGCGACGATACCTTTGCCGCCGCGGCCGGTGACGCGGTATTCGTAAGATGAGCTTCTCTTGCCGTAACCGTTTGCCGAGATCGCAAGGATGATCTGCTCCGCGGCTGACATTTCGGCATAGCGTTCGGAACTTATGGTTTGGGTCACGGCGAAGTCCTCTGCGGTCTCTTCGCCAGACGTTTCGCCCGATTCAGGCACGACTTCGCCCGCGATCGCGCGCCGCATTTTTAGGTAAGCCAGCCGTTCGCCGCTATCAGCATCGCTATGGCGCAGGATGGCAAGCGCGATCACATGGTCGCCTGGCGAAAGCGTGATGCCGCGTACCCCCATGGAATCGCGTCCCTTGAACACGCGAACATCGGTGACCGGAAAACGGATGCATTGCCCGTTGCTGGTCGTCAGCAAAACGTCGTCCGCTTCTGAGCAGATTTGCACATCGACGATTTCCTCGCCTTCGCCGAGGCGCATCGCAAGCTTGCCGGCCCTAAACACCTGAGCGAAATCGGAGAGCTTGTTGCGTCTCACGCTGCCGATTGTCGTCGCAAACATCACATCGAGCGTCTCCCATGCTCTTTCGTCTTCGGGCAAGGGCATGATCGTCGTGATTCGCTCGCCCTCAGCGAGCGGCAAAAGATTAACGAGCGCTTTCCCGCGCGCTTGCGGAGCGGAAAGCGGAAGACGCCAGACTTTTTCCTTATAAACCTGGCCCCGTGACGAGAAAAAAAGAACCGGGGCATGCGTCGACGCGATGAACAGCCGCGCCACAAAATCCTCGTCGCGCGTCTGCATGGCCGCGCGGCCTTTTCCGCCACGTCTTTGCGCGCGGTAGGCTGCAAGCGGCACACGTTTGACGTAGCCGAGATGTGACACGGTCACCACCATATCCTCGCGCTGGATCAGGTCCTCGTCCTCGACTCCGGGGGCGTCGTCAAGGATAAGGGTCTGCCGGGGCGTGGCATGGGCCGATTTCACCGCGGCGAGCTCATCCTTAATAAGGCCAAAGAGCCGCGCCCGCGATTCCAGTATCTCGAGATAGTTCGAGATCTCGGTGCTGAACCGCGTCAAAGCGTCGCTGATTTCGTCGCGCCCGAGCGCAGTCAGCCGTTGCAGCCTAAGTTCGAGGATGGCCCGCGCCTGAGCCTCCGAGAGGCGGCACGTCCCGTCGTCGCCAAGCGCGTGGCGGGGATCGGCAATCAGTGCGATTAGCGGCGCCATGTCGCGCGCGGGCCAAGCGCGGTCCATCAAGGCAGCGCGGGCCGCAGCCGGATCCGGTGCGGTCCGGATGAGATGGATGAATTCGTCGATATTTGCTACGGCGATGGCAAGTCCGACCTGAAGATGCGCTCCATCGCGTGCCTTGGCGAGCAGATGTTTGGTGCGCCTGGTCACGACCTCTTCACGAAAGTCGACGAACGCGCTTAGAAAATCCTTGAGCCCCAGCGGTTCCGGCCGCCCGCCATTCAAGGCAATCATATTACAGGCAAAGCCCGACTGCAGGGACGTGAAGCGCCAGAGCTGATTGAGAACAACATCGGCAAGCGCATCGCGCTTAAGCTCGATTACGATCCGCATGCCATCACGGTCAGATTCGTCGCGCAGATCGGAGATGCCTTCGATGCGCTTCTCGCGTACGAGTTCGGCGATCTTCTCGATCAGCGCCGCCTTGTTAACCTGGTAGGGAATCTCGGTAACGATCAGCGCCTCGCGCTCCTTGCGGATTTCCTCGATCGTCACTTTAGCCCGCATCAGCACTGAGCCGCGGCAAGAATCCGAATCGTAAGCGGCGCGGATTCCGGCACGTCCCACAATATAGCCGCCGGTCGGAAAGTCCGGGCCAGGGATGATTGCGATTAGCTCGTCGAGCGTCATCTCGGGCCGATCGATTAAGGCGATGATCGCGTCGATCACTTCGCCAAGGTTATGCGGCGGGATGTTGGTCGCCATGCCGACAGCGATACCGCCTGCGCCGTTGACGAGAAGATTGGGAAATTTTGCCGGAAGCACTGTCGGCTCCCGCTCGCGCCCGTCGTAATTCGGCTGAAAGTCGACCGTCTCGTTCTCGAGATCATCAAGCAGCTGCATGGCGGCAGGCGCGAGACGAACTTCGGTATAGCGCTCGGCTGCCGGTGGATCGCTATCGACCGAGCCGAAATTGCCCTGGCCGTCGATCAGCGGCAGACGCATCGAAAAGGGCTGCGCCATCCGCACCAGCGCATCATAAATCGCAAGGTTTCCGTGCGGGTGATACTTGCCCATTGTATCGCCGGTGACCCGCGCCGATTTGTTGTAGGGGCGCTCCGGCGTGTAATTATTCTCATGCATGGAGTAGAGAATGCGCCGATGCACGGGCTTGAGCCCGTCGCGCACGTCGGGCAGCGCCCGGCTCACGATCACGCTCATCGCGTAATCGAGGTAGCTCTTGCGCATTTCGTCGGAAATCGACACCGGCCGGACATCCGACCCGGCCGGGGGCGTCGCAGTACCGTCAGAATCGGCCAAGGCGCGCTAATCCCTTCGTGAGCCGGTAAGCTGGTCTACCTTGGCCGCGCAAGGCCCGGGGCCAATCCGAATACAAAAAAACGGCGAGAAAATCGATTCCTAAACGGACTTGCCCACACCTAAGCTTGAGTGCGAGGCAAGGACCTCTCCAGATCAATCAAGGAGCTTCGCGCGCGCCCAATCCGGCCGCTCTGCGCGCGTGGCAGCGTCCATCAATGGG
>JBPYDY010000020.1:0-8692 GCA_051986155.1 Methylocella sp. | reverse complement strand
CAATGCACCGGAAATCCAAAATTCGGTCGGACTGACCGGCGCCGACCCTGCCACAGTCTTCGCGGCGCTGCGGGAGCGCAAGAACCGGTTCTGAGAACGGCTGCCAGAGAGGCCGCCAACCTCATTGGGCGCCAATGTCAATCGCGCGATATGCAGTGCGGCGGAAACGGCCGGGCCGGTACACACCCTCGTCTGTTGCGAGCTGGCTCGCATATGTCCCGGCCTCCTCGAGGTGGAGCTTCAACCGCGCCAACCGCGCCGCAGCGCCCGCCAGCCGATGTCGCGACGGTAAAAGCCGCCCGGCCAATCAATCTTGCTGATGGCCGCATAGGCATGCGCGCGGGCCTCGGCCACATCGGCGCCAAGCCCGGTGACATTGAGGACGCGCCCACCGTTGGCAATCAGCCGCTCGCCATCCCGTTTCGTCCCGGCGTGGGTGATCGAAACAAAGGGCATCGCAACGGCAGTTTCGACGCCGAAAATTTCGGTGCCGCTCAACGGTGGGCCAGGATAGCCGTATGCCGCGAAGACAACGGTGAGCGCGGTGCGTTGCGAAAATTTTATTTCGCGCTCTGGTAGCCCGCCCCTGGCGCAGGCAAGAACGAGGGGAAGCAAATCTTCTTCGAGACGCGGCAAGATGGCTTGCGTCTCTGGATCGCCGAAACGCACGTTGAATTCGATGAGCTTTGGTCCATCTTGCGTGATCATCAAACCGGCAAAGAGCACGCCCTTGAACGGCGCGCCCATCGCCGCCATGCCGTTGAGCGTGGGAGCGACGATTTCTTGCATGACGCGCTCGCGCAAAGGCGCTTTCATGACTGGCGCTGGCGAATAAGCGCCCATTCCTCCGGTGTTGGGGCCGCTCTCTCCTTCGCCCGCGCGCTTGTGGTCTTGGGCGGACGCAAATTCGAGCGCCCGTGTTCCATCGCAAAGAGCAAAGAAGGAGACCTCTTCGCCTTGCAAAAATTCCTCGATGACAATTGCTTGCCCCGCTTGTCCAAATTCGCCTGAAAATATTCTGTCGATCGCGGCTTCGGCCTCATCGATGCTGGCGGCAACGATCACTCCTTTACCGGCCGCGAGCCCATCCACCTTGACGACGATCGGCGCGCCTTTTTCGCGCACATAAGCTTTGGCCGGCCCTGCGCTCTTAAAGCAGGCATAGGCGGCAGAAGGTATGCCGTGGCGACGGCAAAATTCTTTGGCAAAAGCCTTGGACCCCTCTAGCCGGGCCGCGGCTTTGCCTGGACCGAAGACGTTGATTCCTTCGGCCTCCAAGTCATCGGCGATGCCAGCGACAAGCGGCGTCTCGGGGCCAACAACGACAAGATCGATATGGTTTGCGTTGCAAAATCCCACGACGGCGCAATGATTAGATATGTCGAGCAGAGCCGTCGACGCGATCTCCGTCGTGCCCGGATTGCCCGGCACGACAAGAAGCGTTTTGAGCAAGGGGCTCTTGGCGAGCGCGATTGCCAAGGCATGTTCGCGCCCGCCGGAGCCAAGCAAAAGAACGTTTGTCATCTCCTAGCCAGTAGGCGCCATATAACCCGCCAGCAAACGCCGGCCAAAAGCCATTGCACGCTTGCCTATGCGCTCTCATTTGTTTACAGGAACCGCAGAAGTATTGCGACGCCTTACTGCAGAGTGAGCACAAATGCGCGCCGAGGCTGAAGCGCTCGTCCATTCAATCGAGCAATCGCTTGGATTGCTAAGGAGGCATCTTTGACGTCGATGCTGCGACCCGCCGCTTAGCCGAGCTCAACGCAAAGACCGAGGATCCCAATCTTTGGAACGATACCCAGGCCGCGCAACAAATGATGCGCGAGCGCACGTCGCTCGAAGAAAAGCTTGGGTCCCTGAATCGCTTTGAAGGCGAACTTTCGGATGCGGCGACGCTCGTCGAACTCGGCGAAGCGGAGCAAGACGAGGCGTCCGAAGCAGAGGGTCTCGCCCAGCTGAAAGCCTTGCAACTTGAAACCGCGCGTCTGCAGTTCGAGGCGCTCTTCTCGGGCGAGGCCGACGCCAACGAGGCATATATAGAGGTGCATGCAGGCGCGGGCGGGACGGAGAGCTGCGATTGGGCGCGTATGCTCTTTCGCATGTATGCGCGCTGGGCCGAGCGGCACAAATACAAGGTCGAGATCATCGAGGAGACGCCCGGCGACGAAGCAGGTCTCAAATCCGCGACCATGCTCGTTAAGGGTCATAACGCCTTTGGCTGGGCCAAGACCGAATCCGGCGTCCACCGCCTGGTGCGTATCTCACCCTTCGATGCGAATGCAAGGCGGCATACGAGCTTTGCTTCCGTATGGGTCTATCCGGTGGTTGATGATCGAATCGAGATCGACGTCAATGAGAGCGATTGCCGCATCGACACCTATCGCTCGTCCGGAGCAGGCGGCCAACACGTCAACAAGACGGATTCGGCTGTGCGCATTACCCATATCCCGACGGGGATCGTCGTTGCCTGCCAAAGCGAGCGCTCGCAGCATAAGAATCGCGCGACCGCCTGGAACATGCTGCGCGCGCGGCTCTATGAGCGTGAAATGGAGAAACGGGAAGCGGCTGCCGATGCGCTAGAGGCAGGCAAGACAGATATCGGCTGGGGGCACCAAATCCGATCCTATGTGCTGCAGCCCTATCAGCTCGTAAAAGATCTGCGCACTGGCGCGACATCGGGCACGCCGAGCGAGATTTTGGATGGGGCGCTCGACAATTTTATGGAAGCGGCTCTTGCGCAAAAGCTTGCGGGCGGCTCGCAAATGGCCGTCGAGGATGTGGAGTAGGGTAGCCGCGCCCCCTCCACTGCGAAATAGAAGCCGCGCACTCAGTGAATTACTCGCTTGAGGTTACAATTCCGCTTCGGTTCTTTTTTCTTTTTCAAGCAGGAGTTTGTTGCAACTGGAGCAAGGGATTTTGCAGAGTTGGGACAATGCTGCAAGTCAGGTTACTTCCGTGGCGATCGATGATACTGGACCCTGGTGCGGACGCTTGCTACTTATCCACAGTGAATCTAGACTAGTCGTCCCAGCATGTCAGTGAGGGATTGGAAGAAGATTAGCGTAGTCAGATAACGATCGTCAGGCGCTTTGCCGCGCGGGTGATGCCGGTATAGAGCCAGCGGGCGCGGTGCTCACGGAAGGCGTAGCTCTCATCAAACAGGATCACATTGTCCCATTGCGACCCTTGCGCCTTATGCACGGTCAGCGCATAGCCGTAATCGAACTCGTCCGAGTCTTTCCGCACAAGCGGTGGCAGCGTTTCCTCAAGGCCTCGGAAAAACTCCGGCAGAACACCGATTCGCCGCGGCTTTTCCGCGGGATCATCCTCGGACACGACATTCATCAAGAGCTTTTTCTTGCGCGTGGCGGCGGTGCTTTTGACAAGCCAGATGCCGCCATTCAACAGCCCCTTTTTATGGTTGTTTTTGAGACAGACGAGCTTGTCGCCAGCCTCGGGAAATTCGCCCGCGCGGCCAAAAAGCTCGCGCATTCTCATATTATAAGCGCGGCGCGTGCGGTTGAGGCCGACCAGAAGCTGATTGGCCGCCGTTACCATACCGGAATCGATTTCGGCGCGCTTGATGATCTGGCGTTCGCCATATGCGCCGGGGCTTAGGCGTTTTCCTTCGCGGACCAGCATCGACAAGCGCAAAATCGGGTTATCCGCGGCTTGCCGGTGCACCTCGGTCAGCATCACATCCGGTTCCGCACTGGTAAAGAATCCGCCGCCCTTGACGGGAGGCAGTTGACCCGGATCGCCGAGGACCAGAACGGGCTTGCCGAAGGACAAAAGATCGCGGCCGAGTTCCGCATCGACCATGGAGCACTCATCGATGATGACAAGCTTCGATCTAGCAACGGCGCTATCTTCGTTGAGAACGAAGGAAGGTTCGCCCGTTTCCGTTTCGCTGGCGCGATAGATCAGGCTGTGGATCGTGCGCGCCTCAGCGCAGCCTTTTGCGCGCATGACAAGGGCCGCCTTGCCGGTGAAGGCCCCGAAGGCGACGTCGCCCTCAACGCCTTCGGCGATTTTCTTGGCGAGCGTGGTTTTGCCCGTGCCCGCGTAACCAAAGAGCCGGAACAATTTTGGCTCCCCGCGCTTCAACCATCCGGCGGCGGCTTTTAGGGCCGCCTCTTGCTGCGGGGGATAGATCACGGCCGGCGCGCACCATCGAGAGGTGGCCGAAGGGTCACGCGCCGTCCTCCCATTTTTGGATCGGCACACCCGAAATGCTCTGCGCGGCCTCGGCGATTGAGCGGCCGGAAATTTTCAAGGACGGCGCGATCTCGGCGAGTGGAATAAGAACAAAAGCGCGATTGAACAGTGACTTATGCGGTACACTTAATTTAGGATCCTCGAACGGTTCAGTGCCGTAAAACAAAATGTCGATGTCGATGAGGCGCGGCCCCCAGCGGATCGAGGGTTTTCGGCCCATGTCCTTTTCGATTGAATTGACGGCGGCAAGCAATTCGAGCGGCCGCAAGCTGGTTTCTCCCAAGGCGCAGGCGTTGGCAAAAAATTCTTGCGCCTCGTAACCCCACGGCGGCGTACGGTAGATTGACGAGACGGCGCAGAGCCGGACGATACCGCGCTCTTCCAATAGCGCGAGCGCGCGCCTGATATTGGCGGGCTTATCCCCGATATTGCTGCCAAGACCCAAGCCAATCTTCGTGAAAGGGCCTTGGCCTGCGAGCTTGTCACCGGGCGATGGCATCGAAAACCTTGAAGGCGGCGATGTGCTCTGCCGGATCATGAACGCGGAATATCGATGCGCCGTTGCTTGCGGCCGCAAGATTTGCCGCGATCGTGCGAACAAGCGTGAAATCGTCCGGCACGGCATCTTTTTCCGCGAGCAGCGATTTGCGCGATACGCCGACGAGAATCGGCAAGCCGTAATCTTTAAGCGCCGCAAGATGCGTCAAGGCCGCGTAATTCTGCACCCTGCTTTTGCCAAAGCCGATGCCGGGGTCGAGAATGAGGCGCGGGCGAGGAATAGCCGCGGCTTCCGCTAGCCGCAAGGAGCGGTCGAAGAAATGGCGCATGTCGGCGACGATATCGAGGCTTGGATCGATGCCGTCACGATTGTGCATCAGAACCGCCGCCATTCCGGTCTCCGCCACCATATCGGCCATGGCCGGATCTTTGTGGAAACCCCAGACGTCATTGACGACGCTTACGCCGAGCTCGGCGGCTCGGCACGCGACGCGGGCATTGGAAGTATCGATGGAAAAGGGAATATTGAGGGAATTCGTAAGGGCGCCTAACATCGGTTCGAGCCGCGCGAGTTCCTCCTCTGCGGTGATGGGGGTGTGCCCCGGCCTCGTCGACTCGGCGCCGACATCTATGATGTCTGCACCATCGGCGGCGAGTTTCTTACCGTGTTCCATAGCAGCCTTTGGGGCAAGAAATTTCCCGCCATCAGAAAAAGAATCCGGCGTCACATTGAGGATGCCCATGATCACCGGCTTTTTGCCGATGAGACTGAGGAACCGGTCGCGACGCTCAATTAGATAAGGCGCGAACATTGCAAGTCCCAGTTTGCGAGGGGAGGCCCAATCTTTCTCCGGCAGGGAATGCCGACAACTTGGCAGGATCGGACGGGAACTTTTTTCTTTGCGCGATCACTGTTCGGGAAAGAAGATTTCTCCCTTGCCGAGCGCCGCCATATCGCCGGCAAAACGCATGAGCGGACGGGAAAGAAGCCGCGCGGCAGCCCGGCTCTCGGGGCGCAGTAGATTTGCAAAGAGGGAGCCAAAGGCGAGCTCGTGCAGGCCGCAGTCGACAAATGTTGGCGCAAGTTTTGGCGGCTCGGCAAGGACGACGGTGCCGCGGCGCATGAGGTAACCGGGCAGGCTGCCGCAGTCTCCAAGCACGACCAGCGTACCGGCGATCATCCGGCTGCCAGGATAATCCCCGGCCGAGCCTTCGATCACGATCGTGCCGCGGCGCAGCCGGTCTCCCGCGCGCTCGCCCGCGTTTCCGCGCACGAGCAAAATGCCGCCGGTCATGCCTTCCATCTCGCCCTCGAGCGGCGCGCCAGGAAAACCGCCGCAATCGCCGGCAATCTCGAGCCGGCCCCCGGACATGGCCGACCCCGCATGGGGGCCGCAATCGCCATAAGCCACAATATTGCCACCGCTCATGCCGCGCCCGAGCGCCTTGCCGCAATCGCCTTCGACGATGATTTCGCCCGCCTTCATATCGCGGCCGATATTGTCAAGGCGGGAAGATCCCCCTTCGAACCTTGTCGACTCCGCGCTTCCCATTTGGATCTTAAAAATGTCTCCGGCAGTGAGCTTTTCGCGGGTCGTCTGCAATTCGACAGCGGCGATCTCCTTGGCCGTTTTGGCTCCGAGCAAATGGGAGACGAGCGGGGATAGATCCAATCTTTGATTTGGCTCTTGTTTAAGGGTCAAGACAAGCGATTTCACGGCAAAAGATCCTTCAAATGGAAATGAAAGGGACCGAGTTTCCCGCCGTAATTGCCGGCCCCGACGCGCACAGCGCCTTGCTCCGGCCCAAGTTTGACGATTGCGGCAAGGCCCGCCCGCATCGCTTCGGCGACGGCCTCTTCGGTCAATCCGTCGATGACAATTTCAAGGACGCAGCCAATGTCTTCGTCGAGCTGCGTTGCGACGGCGCCGCGAAGCGTCGGGCAATAGGCGTCATTGGTGGAAGCCGTCATGGTTTTATATTTTGCACCGACCTTAGAGCCTGAGCGGACAATGCCGCCGGGGAAAGGCAAAACGGCGCCTTCGACCTTATTCATTGCGGCAACGGCGAGCTCGGCGGCGCGCAGCGTCGTCTTTTGAGTTCTGCCCATAATCAGCAGATTGCCGCCGCCGACCGCTTTTTTGGTGAGCCCCGTTGTCGCTTCGCATAGAAATTCGCCATCCATCACCGGAACGCGCCAAAAATGCTTGGCGCCGAATTTTTTTGAAATTTGCCAGCCATCGCCGAAATAACGAATGGCATCGCCAAGCTGCAATCGGTCGGCGCCGTCGAGATCGGCGAAGCAGGCCGAGCCTGGCGAAGTCAGCACGCATTGGCCGAGGCGGTTGACGAGCTGGGACTGCAAAGTGTCGGTTGAAACGGAAAATATGAGCACACGGACGCCGGGACGCCCATCGGGGGTCTGAGATCTCGGCCTTTCGCAATCGATGCCTGCTTCGGCGCCACAGCCGATCACGGAAGTCGCAAAACCGGTCATTGTGATAGCCGCCTGCAGGGCCCAGCGGCGGCTTGGCGCGGTAATGACAATTGCCGTGCCGCGCATCGGAAAGGCCTCGGCGAAACTGTCGTCGACGCGGACGCCGTTTCTCTTCATTGGACGCATCTTACCTCAACAAAAGGCTCGGCACGGGGAAGGAGATGCGCTTTCACGGCGAACAAGTCGCGCGAATTGCCGAAATGGCGGTCATAGTAATCCGACAAAAGCCGGTCGATAGCCTTGTCATAGGCCGGTTTGACGGTGAGCGCCTTGCCCCAGCGATAGTGCGTCACGCGGCCGTCGCGAACGACTAAATCGCCGTCCTTGAATACCAAATGGGCAAAACGGAACATCCTTGCGATATCGCCGCCCGGCGAATAGACCGCAATGTCGGCCAAGGCGCCTTCGCCCAGATGGCCGCGGTCCTTTAGGCCGAGAAGTTTCGCCGGCGCGGCGCGGGTCATGACGGCGATCTCTTGCAGTGAATATTCGCGGCCAATGGAGGGCAGTGTCGTCATGGCAACCGCTTGCTGCGGCAGCCGGGCAAGCGCTTCTGCCCGCGCATCGCGGCTCATGATTAGCGCAAAAATCTCCGGATAGGTCGTAAAAGGCGCGCCGTTGGGGTGATCGGTGGTAAAGAAGATCCGCCAGGGATCGGCGATCAACAAAAACAATTCGAGACCGCAGGCCCATTGCACGGCATTGGCAAAATCATTTTCGCGGTAAAGATAGGGAACGATACCGCCTCCGTTGCTATCGCCGTCATAGATGATGGACTTTTTGGGGTTGGCCATCGCCGCTCCGTTGAACTGGCGCAGCACATCGGCCGAAATCGTCACTGTCTGACGGAACATCACCTGGCCGACATCGATCGTCACATTGGGCGCGGCATTCACGGCCGCGGCAAGTTCCGCCGCCGCCGAAGAAAAACCGTGGTCGCCTTCGCTGCCATAAGAGTAGAATTGGAGATGCGCCAGATGCAAACGCTTGCCCCCCGCCGCATTAATCGTTGCGAGTGCGGTTGCGACATTGCCCGGTATGCCGAGATTGTTGGCGTGCAGATGCAGCGGGTGCGGGATTTTGAGATCCTCGACCGCGCGCTGCAGCGCCTCGACGATCCTGCGTGAGGTGAGGCCATAGAAGGGCACGACATCGTAGAGGCTAAACGTCCGGGCATTGTATTTAAACGCGGTCGAGCCGCCTGCGTTGATGCATTTGATCCCCAGGCCATTGCTTCCCGCAAGGGCAGATGCAACATAATCGGAAACCGCAGAAGGACTCTCTCCGTCACGCAGCAGCGACAGCAAGAAATCGTCGTTCCCGAGGACAGTAAGAATTCCTTTGTCAATGATTGGAACGTCAGAGAGCTCAAAGTGCGCCTGGAACGCCTGGTGCGGGACGATAGCAGGCTCGATTACTGTGGTGAAACCCATCGACGCGTAAATGGTGCCCGTTTCGAAGGTTGACCATTTGGCC
>JBPYDY010000019.1:0-3004 GCA_051986155.1 Methylocella sp. | reverse complement strand
TGGCGCCGAGGAGCCGCCAGCGGTTTTCGAGGAAGATGACGGAATGGCCGTAGCTCGTGATTGCGCTCAGTGAATAGAGTATGGAAGTTGATAGATCGGAAATGGCTCCGAGCCGGACGAAAAAGATCGCCCATGCCGACGCCTCGGCGGCACGAAGCATGGCTGCGCCGAGTGCGACCAATGCAATAGCAAGGATGAAACGGCCTATGGGACGCTCAAGGGTTTTGCAGAGCCTAAGGACGATCCCCCTTTCCATCAATACAAAGACTGTAACATGCACAATCACTGTTGCCGTAAGCGGCACCCCCCACAGCCAGTCGGCGCTCCAGTACATAAATGTCTCTCCTCGCAGCGGCCCTATTGGTTTTGCGCGCGTAGCGCGGCGGTTCATGATAGGGCCGAACGGCGCGCCAAAAACAAACCTAGCTTTGGCGGGGCCGGGCGGCGCTGCTTCAGCAGGTACATTTGCAAAAAATTGGGCGAGAGGTCATGTTTCTCGCCAACCACCCCCGCGCGCCAGAGCAAAAGCGTGACCCGCCCGGAACCCGATTCTCTCATCCGGCACGATTGGACGATCGACGAGATTGCCGCAATCCATGATTTGCCCCTCCTCGAACTGATCGCGCAGGCAAACCGCGTCCATCGCCGCTTTCACGATGTATGCGATGTGCAAAAGGCAAGTCTCCTTAGCATCAAGACCGGAGGCTGCCCCGAGGATTGCGCCTATTGCCCCCAATCGGCGCACCACCGCGAGGTCCATCTCGACCGCATCGGGATGATGGCAACGGAGGAAGTGCTCGCCGCGGCTAGAAAGGCCAAAGCGGCCGGGGCGGACCGTTTCTGCATGGGCGCGGCCTGGCGCCAGGTCCGCGACGGCGAGGCATTCGACAGCGTTCTTGAGATGGTGCGCGAGGTGCGCGCGCTCGGCATGGAAGCCTGCGTGACGCTGGGCATGTTAAATGCGTCCCAAGCAGAGCGTCTCAAGGAGGCAGGTCTTACCGCCTATAATCACAACCTCGACACGAGCCCGGAATTTTATCCAAACATCATCACCACGCGCAGCTATGAGGACAGGCTCAAGACCTTGCAGGCCGTGCGCGCCGCGGGGCTACAGATGTGTTGTGGAGGCATTATCGGCATGGGGGAGAGCCTCCGGGACAGGGCATCCCTCCTGCAGGTCTTGGCCTCATTCGATCCGCATCCCGAAAGCGTGCCCATAAATGCCCTCGTCCCGGTCGAAGGCACGCCGCTCGGACAGCGAGAGAGAATCGATGCGCTCGATCTCGTGCGGATGATCGCAACCGCGCGGATCGTGCTTCCTGCCGCGCGGGTCCGGCTTTCTGCCGGCCGGTCTGCGCTCAACCGCGAGGCTCAAATCCTTTGTATGGTCGCGGGCGCCAATTCCATCTTTTATGGGGAGGCCTTGCTCACGACGCCCAATGTCGCGGTAAACGACGATGATGCCTTGTTTGCTGCGCTCGCCCCCTGCGCCAATAACGACATGGGCCGGAGAAAAACGCGTGACGGGTGACATCACGTACTCTGCGGCGGGGCGCCAGACGGTCCAAATGCGGCGCGCAGAAGATCGATCTGGGATTTGACCGGGCTTGGAGGGATGTTTTCATGTGCCCGCGCCTCTCGCGACGCGTAAATCAACAAATCGAGATGGAGGATTCGCGCCTGCAGGCGAAGCGACATGGCGATCAGCTCCCGCAGATTCGGGGGCAGGCAGGCCAGCACATCCTTGCGGGTCATGACGTTTTGCTCGGTAAGATGGATCCGGCGCTTTTCGCTCGCCGCTTCGGCGCGGCTCAATTCCCCTTCATTGACGGCTCGCTGGAGAAGAAGCCAGGAGGCAATCTGCATGAGCCGTGTCGTCAAGCGCATGCTTTCGACCGCATAGGCAACAGCGGCCGGGCGCGCCAGCGCCTTCGCCTCTTCGCGCCCCTCGCCATCGAGATAAGACGCAGCCTTGCTTACGAGATCCATTCCATCCTGGAAGAGAGCCATGAATTGCTCTGACGCCGCGAGCTTCTCGCCAAAGGAGATCGTTTGGCCATCCAAAAAGGTCTGCGTTTGCACCATTTCTCGCCTTCACTCCGGTATTCAAGCCACTAGTTTCCGCACGGATGCGGCGGAGAGCGGCTCCCGGCCGATGAGCCAATAATATGTCAATTCCTCTTTCGGAGGATATGCAAATTCAATTAAGCTTAATACTCGCCGGTCTCAAGAACTCTCGAACTGCGATATCCCAAGTGCCCAAGCTATTGCATCCCTGCTGCCGGCGGCAATACCCAAATGGAGGAGAGACGGCGGTGGCTGCCCCTCTCCGCACATCCGGTCTGTGGCGCGATCCGCTGAAAACGGGAGCCGGCCGCCCGCTGTTCGCTGATTTGTGAACCCCCTTCGCTTGACTCTTTCGTTGCGCCGCGCCGTAACATGAAGACAATGACAGAAACAGAAATGATTCGTCCGCCTCCAGGCGCGGAGGCAGCCCCGCAACGAGTGGCGCTTCCTAGGGCGGCGCTGCGGCTCACCGCTTTTGGAGGCATGCTAGGTGCGATCCTTGCGTCGTCCTGTTGCATTGGACCCTTGCTGCTTTTCAGTCTCGGCATCAGCGGCGCGTGGATTGCCAAGCTGACCGCGCTTGCTCCTTACCAGCCCTACTTCATCGCGGCGACGCTTGCCTGCCTTGGCTGTGGCTACCTTTTGGTTTACCGGCGCAGGAGAGCGGCCTGCACGGAAGGAGAAGCCTGCGCCCGCCCGCTGCCGGGCAATATTGTCACGATGGGCCTTGTCCTCGCCACGCTTCTAGTGGCAGCGGCGATCGGCCTCGATTTTATCGGCCCCTATATTTTTTGAGAGGATAACTTATGCGCACATTATTATCCGCCGCCACCCTGACCTGCGCAATTGCCTGTTCCTCTTTTGCCTTCGCAGCCGAAAAGACGGTTACGCTCGCGGTCCAGAATATGACCTGTTCCCTTTGCCCGCGCACCGTGAA
>JBPYDY010000018.1:0-3395 GCA_051986155.1 Methylocella sp. | reverse complement strand
CGCCTTCATGACATCTACGGCGACAAAATGGAGTCCGTGAGCGCGCTCGAATCCTACCTCGATGCAACCTGCTCAAATCTTTTCCGCCTTGCCATGCTGATTCTAGAGGGCCAGGCGGCCGCCGCGGGCCTCGGCGTGGCGAGCCATGCGGGGATCGCCTATGGGCTCATCGGGCTGATGCGCTCTTTGCCTTGGCAGAGCGCGTGGGGCTGGCACTTCGTGCCGGCCGAGGTTGTTACCGCTCATGGTGCTCAACCGGAAAAATTTGCGGCGGGCCAGGCATCCACTGCAGAGCGCGCAGCACTTGCGGATTTGCGCGCGCTTGCACGCCGCCACCTCGACATTTTTGCTGCGCGATTGCAATGCCTGCCGAAAAAAAGCAGGCCCGCCTTTTTGCCTCTTTCTCTGTGCGAAGCCCATTTGCAACGGATGAAGGACCCCGATTACGATCCATTCAAAACCATTGTCGAGCTTCCGCAATGGCGGCGGCAATGGATTCTTTGGCGCGCCGCGCGGAGATGGGGTTAGATTTGCACAACCATAGCTCCCGCATAAGCGTCGTTGCGGCAACAAAATGAGAGACGCCACAATTTTCGTGCGAACAAATACCCAAACACTCATGAAGTCCTTGGATGATTTTGCCGCCGGCAAATTGGCGGAGCTTGAGCGTGCCTCTCTGCGGAGGACGCTTGCCGAGAGTTTTCGCGAGGAGGGGCCTTGGGTCTTGCGCGAGGGCCGCCGCCTCTTGTCCTTCTCCTGCAACGATTATCTCAATCTGACCCATCACCCGGCGGTTAAAGCCGCTGCGACAGAGGCCATTGAGCGCTACGGTGCTGGGGCGGGCGCTTCGCGTCTCGTTACCGGAAACCATCTGTTGTTTAGCGAGCTTGAGGCACGGCTTGCGCGGCTCAAAGGGACCGAGGCGGCTTGCGTCTTTGGCTCGGGTTACCTGGCAAACACCGGCATCATTCCAGTGCTCGCGAGCGAAGGCGATCTCGTTTTAATCGACGAGCTCGCGCATGCCTGCCTTTGGGCCGGAACGCAGCTTTCGCGCGCGCGAACCTTGACCTTCCGCCACAACGGCCTTGGGCATGTGGAGGAGCTGCTGAAGGCCAACCGGCCGCGGACACGCCATATTCTTCTCGTCACCGACGGGGTTTTCTCCATGGACGGCGATGTTGCACCGATTGCCGAACTCACTGCTCTCTGCAACGCCTATGATGCCTGGCTCCTGACCGACGATGCGCATGGGCTCGGTGTGATCGGCAATGGGCGCGGCTCGGCATTTGCTGCAGACGGGCCATTGGTGCCTTTGCAGATGGGGACTCTCTCGAAGGCAATCGGCAGCTATGGGGGGTATCTCTGCGCGTCGCGCCCGGTGATCGATTTGATAAAGAACCGCGCGCGAACCCTCGTTTATTCCACCGCCTTGCCGCCGCCGATGGCAGCCGCGGCCATCGCCGCCTTGACGATCATCGAAAACGAGCCGGAACTATGCGCGAAACCTCTTGCCAAGGCGCGACACTTCACCTCGCTCCTTGGCTTGCCCGCGGCGCAAAGCCCGATCGTTCCTTTGATTGTCGGCGCGCCAGAAGTGGCCCTAACCGCCGCGCGCAAATTGGCAGAGGAGGGTTTTTTGGTGACTCCCATCCGGCCGCCGACGGTGCCCCAAGGCACCGCGCGGCTGCGCTTTACATTTAGCGCCATGCATCCGGAGGACGAGATTGCCCGCCTGGCGGAGGCGGTGCGGTCGCTTGACGTATTTTTGCCGGCGTGCAAGTCCGCACGTAAGGGCGCCTGATTGTCCGCCGTCTTCATCACCGGCTCTGGCACCGGACTCGGCAAGACATTTGTTGCCCGCGGCCTGATCATGCATTACCGAGCCCTCGGCAAGCCGGTTGATGCTCTAAAGCCGCTGGCCAGCGGGTTTGACCCAGCCGCACCCTCGGATAGCGATCCGGCCATGCTGCTTGAGGCCCTAGGGCGCAGCGTTGCGGCAGACGAACTCCAAAAAATTTCTCCATGGCGTTTTCGCGCCCCGCTCTCGCCAGACATGGCTGCGCGGGCTGAAGGGCGGTCGCTCGACTTTGAGGCCATCGCCGATTACTGCCGCACCGCAATCGTCAAGGCTCCCGGCACGCTGGTGATCGAAGGTATCGGCGGCATCATGGTTCCGCTCGACCGGCGCCACACGGTTCTCGATTTGATGGTTGCGTTGGGCGAACCCGTGGTGCTTGTCGGCGGCAGCTATCTTGGGACGCTCAGCCACCTGCTCTCGGCGCAGGACGTCCTCCTGCGCCGCGCGCTCGATCTGCGCGCCGTTGTCGTCTCGGAGAGCGAGGGCATGCCCCCGCCGCTTCGCGAAACTTTAGAGACGCTCGGCAACTTCATCGGGGCCCCGCTGATTGCGTTGCCGCGGCACGACCCTGAAGCGCGAAACCGCGAAGCGTTTCAGCGTTTGGCGGAATTGTCCGCCTGACCCTCCTCGCGCTTGGCTGGTTTGCCGGGCGCGGGCTTTTTGAGCCCCAGGCGTTTTCGGGCAAGTTGCTCGTTATGCGCGGCGGCTGTTTCGAGTTCACGCTCAAGCGCCTTGAGTTCATCGCTGGTTCGAAGCTTCGGCCCTTCCCGGTCAGGGCCTGTCAGCGGCTGATAATCCAGCACGTCCGGCGGAGGGCGCGATTCGCGCACAAAATCATTCGCGTCCGGCACATCGGCACGAAAATGGGTGCTCATGATCGTGTCAAGTGGCGAGCCGAGGACGGTTTCGCCTTGCGCAGGAAGGGAAAAAGCAAGCGCAAGGCAGATAGCCGCGAATACGGCGCTCGCCGCAAAAGGCGCGCAAAGGCGATGTTCATCGCCCGTACCTTTCAGAAGGCGCAGTTTCTCTGGTTGCATGGAGAGAGAATCCACGCTTATTGTGTCGGAATCGCGACAAAAGGCCAGGAAGGAAATGACCCATAAGCTTGGGGATAGGCTCGCTCAGACTTACATTGAAATCATTCAAAGGCGGCAACGCCTTGCCATTTGGGTAAATTGAGCCGGATATTTCGGGGGCATCGGCAAAGCGTGGAAGCTTAAGTGAGCGTGCAAGAAACCACAGGCCGGGAAATGCCGGTCGATAAAGAACCCACCGCATCCGTGGCGGAGCCAGCAGGACCGGCAGCACCCGATTTCCCGCCAAAACCCGTTGCGCCGAAGCCAGCGCGGCAGGAGGTTACGGCCGAGGCGCCGCGCCGGCCAACGAACAAAGGCGGTCCCAAAAGCCAAGCTGCCGCGGCCGGTCCTGCGGCGCCCTCTGAAAAAAGGGACGAGAAGCTAGCCGAGGCGCCGGCAACGCCAAATTTCGAACGCCTTGGCTTAAATCTGGCGCGTCTCATGGAACAGGGCAGCCGCGC
>JBPYDY010000017.1:0-2505 GCA_051986155.1 Methylocella sp. | reverse complement strand
AAAAAACACCCGCTTAAAGATTTGCTTGCCGCCTGCAGGTCCTACCCTGGCGCATCGAATGCGCGGCGTATTACGTTCGAGTATGTGATGCTGAAGGACATCAATGATTCGCCCGCCGATGCGCGCGAGCTGGTGCGACTGTTGAAGGGCATTCCAGCGAAGATTAATCTCATACCATTCAATCCCTGGCCCGGCGCGCCCTATGAATGTTCGGACTGGGGAACGATCGAACGCTTTTCCGAAATCGTTTTTGATGCAGGCTATGCGAGTCCGGTTCGCACGCCGCGCGGGCGCGACATCATGGCGGCCTGCGGTCAATTAAAGAGCGAGACGGAAAAGCTGCGGGCAAGGGCGCGGCTCATATCGACCGAATGAAAATGAGCATGCGCGATGGTCGCGGCGCGACATTCGAGCTCACCGGCCAGGCTGGCGGTCCGCCTCCTCCGCGGCCCGGCGCAACAGCTCCGGCGTCGCAAAACCGTCGGCCGGAGAAGCGCCAATGCTTTTCTGAAACTCATGGATCGAATCGCGTGAGGCCTGACCGAACCGGCCATCGATCTCACCGCGATAAAATCCAAGCTTATTGAGATGACGCTGCATCTCCGCCTTTTCCGTGCGGCTCAAAAAAACCTCTCGCTCCGGCCAACGGCCACGAAGCCCAGGCCCGCCGTCGATCTGATCGGCAAGAAGCGCAAGTGAGAGAGCATAAGAATCGGAATTATTGTACGCTTTAAGAATCCAGTAATTTGCCGACAGAAGAAAGGCCGGGCCCGACGCTCCCGAGGGCAGGAACAATGTGGCCTCTCCTTGGGGAAACGCCTCGCCCGTGACGCTCTTGACGCCCTGAGCGGCAAACGCGGCAAAGCTCTGATGCAACGAGTTAAAGCCGAAGTTTTCCGGCAATCGCACTTCCGTTCCCCAAAAAAGCCCTCCTTGCCAGCCCGATTTTTGCAAGAAATTCGCAATCGAGGCGAGGATGTCGGCGGGACTATTCCAAATGTCTGGGGCACCCTGCCCGCCGTAGCTGACCGCATATTTGATAAAGGCGGAAGGCACAAATTGCGGCCCACCCATCGCCCCGGCCCAGGATCCTTTCATCAAAGTGCGGGCAATGGCGCGCTTGTCGAGCATGACGAGCGCATCCAAAAGCTCGTTTCGAAAAACCGGCCGGTCCTGGCGAACAAAAGCCAGCGTCGCAAGCGACCGGATAACGTCCTTGTCTCCAGTTTCTCTGCCATAGTCCGACTCAATGCCGAAAGCCGCGACCGCAATGGCGGATGGCACGCCGAATCGCCGCTCAATATCGAGGAGTTGCGGGCGCCACTTGTGCAAGCATTCGCGGCCGCGCGTGATGCGCCGGGGCGAAACCGCCTCCTTGAGATAGGCTTTTAGGGGCATCTCGAATTCGGCCTGCCGGGTGGACGCCGCAGCGGCGGCCGGATCGGGCTCGAGCCCGGCGATGGCCGCGTCGAAGGCGGCGCGGCTGACCCCTTTTTGCTCGGCGGCAGGCCATAGCGCTGGCAGAAAATCATGAAAGCCTGCGAACGCATTCGCGGTTTGGGGCTCGGGCGGCGCCTGGCCTAATACCGGGCCGAGGCACGCACGCCAGCAAAGCGCAAGAGCCGCGAGGGCAATCAACAGATTTGAGCTTTTCCGCATTTTCTGCAGCTTACAGAAGGTCAACTCAAAAGCAACGGGAGACGGCCGAACGCATACCTGCGTTCACTGCGGTAGGGGCTATTTCCATTGACCTTCGAACTGCTGCGGGGGCAATCTTGGCTAAGCTCCCCAATTGGTGCGCCGGCGCCTTTATATCCGGTTGCCGCGGGGCGATCGGCAAGATTGTTGGCGCGGCGGCCTGAGAGGGAGTAAATATCCGATTGGCCCGCGCCGAGAGACGCTGATTGCAAACGTCGCAACAGGCAATGGTGAACGATAGTGGATAAAGGCGAGGCCGGATTTCCAAGACTGGCGCATGGCCACGTTTTTCTCGGCGAGCGCCACGCAGCGAACGAACGCCGGACGTGGGCGGCGATTTCGCTCACCTTGAGCATGATGGTCGCGGAAATTATTGGCGGCACGCTGTTTGGGTCGCTCGCCGTCGTTGCCGACGGTTTTCACATGGCAACGCACGCCTTAGCGCTTCTGATCGCCGCTCTGGCCTATACCTACGCGCGCCGGCACGCCAAAGACGCCCGCTTCGTCTTCGGTACCGGCAAGCTCGGCGATCTTGCCGGATATACGAGCGCGATCGTGCTTGTGATCATCGCCCTAATCATCGGTTACGAAGCCGCAATGCGTCTACTTGCGCCGGTGACGATTCAATTCAACGAAGCGATTTTGGTTGCAACTGGCGGCCTTATTGTGATGGTGTGGACGGCGCCCGCACCGGCATCTTGCTCGATTGAGAGCTGTGCCAAGATGGTTGTCGTTGAGTAACCCTCTGAAGGAGCGCGTCCATGGGAAAGTCTATCACCGATTTGTCTTCTGTCACGACCGTTGGCC
>JBPYDY010000016.1:0-5497 GCA_051986155.1 Methylocella sp. | reverse complement strand
CGCAGCACCCACTGCGTGACCGCAAAGAGCTTTCTGTCATCAGGCATTTCTTCCTCCCCGAATATATCGATAATCGATATACAATTTATCGAGGATCGTCAATGTATTTATCGATCATCGATAATTTCGGGGAGCCGTGGAGAGGCCATTGGAGACGCCGCCGGAGGCACCGGCTAAGGGTGACTAAGGGCTGTCCTGACATGGCTTTTTTGGCCGCTAACCGCAGCCATACGGAGCGGGGTTTCAGTGCGAGAAATCGGCCGGTAAGAAGCTACGGGAAGAAAATTTGGTGCACGCGCGCGCAGCCACCGTTGCGGCCAAGTTGCGCGGCGCCTCTCCTGGGCACACGATCATTCTGCCGGCCCACGCAGGGACCTTTGGCACCGCACGCACGGTCCGCTGCCGGCGCAGCGGGCCAGGATTCGAATGACGGTGGCCTCCTCTTTTTCTATAAATCTTTTGCCGATATGGAGCAGCATGGTCTCGCGCTGGGCCGTTTACTCCGTAATCACGCCATGCTGTTCCGCAACGCGACGACCTATGTTGTTCGTTATCGGTCAAACGTCGCTCCATCCCGGAGGCCGCAGTGGATAAGCGAGAGCGATTCGTTACCTCCGTGACATGCCCGGAATGCGCACTGACAGGCTCTGCAACCTGGGAAGAGAATGAAAGTGGAAATCTAGAAACGACAATCAAAAACCTATCGCAGGGCTTCAGGATCGGTCCTGATAACGAGATTGTTTGCGCGGACTGCGGCGTCAAGGCACGCATTGTCGGCGTCGCTTCCGGTACCAAGCCCGGCCATTCCTCGTCATCCGGATGATGCTGGTGGCGTCGATCGGCCATGGTGCGGGCGGATTCCACTGTCCGCCAGCCGGGCCAAAACAGGACGTAGGTGCCTCGATCGGCCAAATCCGAGTCTGACCATGCCGGACAAAGGCGCGTCGACTTTTCGACCACTGCCAGATTTTTGCAAGGCAATGCGCGGAGCAAGCTTCGCGCCGCACCGCGTACCGAGACCGTGCTCAGCGCAATGTCGCTGGCCCAATCACGCCGTCACCCTTTGCGTGTTTGATCCGTGACTTTTCCATAGAGCAACTGCGATTTATCCTACTATGGCGCCTTTATATCAAAGGGCGCTTCTCCTACTAGAATTTCACATAAGGTTGGTCTTATACCCACACAAAAATTGACGGTGAATTGGCCCGAACTCGCAACAAGCGCTTCGCGTGGCGAGGGTGATCATCGGCAGGTCGAAGGAGGCCTATCCCCGTGCACCAATCCATGAAGCTCGTATGTGCGATCGTCAAACCCTTCAAGCTGGACGAGATCGCGCAATCATTGGCTCGTATCGGAATTCGGTCGTTCACTGTGACCGAAACCAAAGGCTATGGTCAAAAAGGGCATACTGAAATTTATCGCGGTGCCGAGTTCACAGCAAGCTTTCTACCAATGGCCAAGATTGAGGTCGCAGTGGCGGCACATCAGGTCGAAGAAATTGTGCAGGCTATCCTGCGCGCAGCGAGGACCGGCCAAAAGGGCGACGGCACAATTTTTATTTCTCAGATCGATGACGTGTTGAGCATTCGCACGGGCAGTGCTGAAGACGAAACGGTGCCTCCTTTGGCTGCCTGAAGGCCGCGAACGCAGAATTGCGCCCAACGGCACCATCGTTGATAACTATATCAGGCCATAAATCCTGATCCGGTGCGCAAACTGCAGCAGGGTCGTATCGACGGGATTGCTCACCGAGAAGATCAAGTTTGATTCTCCCGTTCGAGTCTCTTGTTCGCTTGCTGCACAATCCATCGCTGGAAACAAAATATTGCCCGGGTCGACGGAGTCCCCTAAGGAAATCAAAATCGCCGATCGGGCTGCTAGGTTCGTCTGGAGGTTCTTGCTCACGCCCGAATTTGGCACGAAACGGACGTGTCAGTCGTGCGAACGAAATGCCTGCTTGCAAATGGAATAGCCGACATCGCTTACACGCAGGCTGATGTCTGTAGACGACCCAGTTGCGACCCTGCCGGCCGCAGGACGCCGTTGCTGCGTGACTGTCGCGTCCACCCCGCTCGCGTTCACGAGCGTTAACGATCCGGCGGAGCTATTCCCGGCATGGCGCACCCGGGCGGCAATGGTCACCGGGTTCTCATTTATCGATTGTGCCCCGTTCGGGAGGTGGAGAAGCGACCTTTTGTCAATTCCCCCGATCGGGGGACGACGGTCGCTTGAAATTTGTTCTCTACTGGCCGTGAGGCCCTTTTTTGGAGTCCGCAGCCATTCCTCCGTTGACCCTGGCGGTTCTGGCAAGCGTGCTGCAGATGCACGGCGCGGACGCGGCGCTCGGAAGCGATAACAAGGGCATCGAAGACGTATTGGCGCCCATCCTCGGTCAGCTTCACAAAGGCGCTGACGATCCAAGCGAGTCAATGATCATGGCGGCGAGGAACTACGGTAGAGGTGGGTCGTATGGGCGACGAATCCCGCCCTACCTAAGAAGTATGCCGAGACAGCCTCCATCGGGCACCCAAAGTCCTGGACTGCCGGGAGCCGGCACACGCAGGTAGCTTTACTGGCGGCAATGGTCACCGGGTTGTCGGTTATCGATTGTGCCCCGTTTGGGAAGCGGAGAAGCGGCCCTTCCGGTTTATTCTTTTTGTCAAATCCCCCGATCGGGGGACGACGGCCGCTTGAAATTTGTTCTCTACTGGCCCGTTAGGTCTTTTGGAGTCCACCGCCATGCCTCCTTTGACCCTGGCAGTTCTGGCAAGCGTGCTGCAGATGCACGGCACCGACGCAACGATCGCAAGTGATAACAAAGGCATCGAAGATCTGTTGGCGCCGATCCGCGGGCAGCTTCAGCAAAAGGGAGATTCTGCAAGGCCATTCGTTCTGGCAAGGAATTACAGCAGAGTCGTGACGTACCCGAAGAATATGACGGGCGGCGCCTATGGGCGATTTTGGTTAAAGGCCGGCGGCGGCGGCACCGGGTATTTAAGGCACATCAATTAAGGCGTGAAAACTCGCCGAGCTACTGGGGCAGATGCCATGCTTCCAGATTTCGTCCAAAAACCGATCGACTTTTTGCTGGTGAAGGTCGCTGCGAGGTGCAATATCGATTGCTCCTATTGCTACTGGTTTCGCGACAAATCGGTTTACGCCAAGCCGAAATTGATGAGCTCGGCCACCCTCGACCAATTATTGCACCGAGTCGAGGAACAAATCGTCAAATATGCCTTGACGGAGTTTTCAATCACGTTGCACGGCGGCGAACCGCTGCTGTGGGGCATCGAAAACTTTGACCGTGCCGCCGACAAATGTCGTGCGATGGGCAAGCGAACGCGGTGCGCTTTCAACTTGGCGCTGACGACGAATGGGGTGTTGATCGACGAGCCTTGGCTTGATTGTTTTGCGCGCAACGATATGCACGTGACGCTCAGCATCGACGGCCCGGCCAAGATTCACGAGGTTCATCGACGCACCTTCCAAGGCGGCCCGACCCACGCGCTCGTCGAGCGCGCCGCACGCCTGCTGCAGAAGCGGGGAATGCCGTTCGGGGTGCTGGCGGTGTGCAACCCCGCGTACCATGCGAAGGAATTCGTCGACTACTTCAAAGCTATGAACATCAACGGCTTCGATATCCTGCAGCCGGATGCCACGTTTAACGATCATCCGTCGTCGATCGCCCGATTCTATTGTGACCTGTTCGATCTCTGGCTCGACGGCAATCGCGAAAAACGCGCGCTGGAAATCCGCTCGGTCGAAAACATGGTGGCCGGATTGCTCGGCGGCCAGTCGAAATCCGAGGAAATCGGCTATGCCCCTCAGGAAGTGTGCACCATCATGACCGATGGTGGCATGGAGCCGCTGGATGTGTTGCGCATCGCGGGGGACAGATCGACCGAGACGCAATTGAACATTTTCGACAACTCCATTGAAGACATCAAAGCGGAACCGCGCTGGAAAGCCGCGCGCCACGCGTCATTGAACCTTTCCGACAAATGCAAGCAGTGCCAATACATCGAGGCGTGCGGAGGCGGTTACCTGCCGCATCGCTTCTCGAAGGAGAACGGATATGACAATCCTTCAGTCTACTGTGATGATCTGTATGCGACCTTGAGCTACATCCAGTCAGCGCTTGAAAAGCAGCTTTATGTGACCGGGTCCTCAGGACAAAAGATCGGCATCGCCGAAGCGATCGCTGGTACACGGCAAACTCTAGTCCAGCCACACGCTGCAGCTTGAAATACGCAGAACGTGATCTACATCGCCCGATTTGGGCCGGTAATTCTCAACTGCGATGGAGCGATGCTCATGCCGCCTTTGACATTGGCAATATTGGCGGGCGTCCTACAGATGCACGGCGCTGACGCGACAATCGGGAGCGACAACAAAGGTATCGAGGACTTGTTGGCGCCGATCCGCGGGCAGCTTCAGGAGGGTGCCGATTCCCCTGCCCCGCTCGTTCTCGCGGCAGCGACAAAGGGGAAAGGCGGAGGATCGTTCGTCAAAGGATCGTACTACAAGGCTACGCAATATGGCAGAATATACTGCAGCGGCACCGACTGTGGAGGGGGCGGCACGCAGCGCTGAGGTTTCACCGCGACATGCGCTCGGTAATCTATTGGTGAAATCCTCAAGAATGTCCGGCATGGGTCAATCGCGTCGCTTCCCGCGTGCAGGTTGGACTTCCGTTGAACCCCGAAAAGCCGACAAGCGCTTGTTTGAAGCTCTCCGACGGATGCAAACGATGCCGGTACGTTCGGGCATGCGGCGGCTACCTGCGCATCGGTTCTCCAGGGAGAACGGCTACGACAACCCGTCGGTCTATTGCGACGATTTATATGCGACGTTGAGTCATGTTCAATCAGCGCTTGAAACGCGGGTCTACGTAAGCAACCGCTCAGGACAGAAACTTGGAATTGGCGAAGCGATCGCGGCTGTGCAGTAGTCGCAACCCGCATGGAGCTACAATCATGCCTCCTCTGACATTGGCAGTCTTGGCGATCGTGCTGCAGATGCACGGCGCCGACGCAACGATCACGAGCGACAACAAAGGCGTCGAGCATTTGTTGTCCGCGGTACGCGGTCAGCGTGAACAGGAGGGGAGTCCGGTCCCGGCGGTGACGCTCGCTCGGATTGCAGCGCCGAGCGGTGGAGCGACAACTTATGGTAAGGGCTTTTACAATAGAGGTTCTTCTTACACTAGATCCAATACATACAATAGATGGTATGGGAGATTCCAGTAGAAGGGCCCATTGTACGGGAGCAAATTGCTAGGAGCGCCGCAGCGGGCCGCAAAAGCCGGCGACCAGCTTGACGAGGTCCGCCTGGCGAGTGGTCCCGGTCTTTCGGTAGAGGCGCGCAAGATGGGTCTTCACCGTTTCCGCCGAAACGCCGAACGCGGCGGCAACTTCGGGTACGCCGCCGATTTCAACGATCCCCAGCAGCACGCGCAGTTCTGTCGGAGTCAATTGATAGGCCTTGACAATAAGCT
>JBPYDY010000015.1:0-12132 GCA_051986155.1 Methylocella sp. | reverse complement strand
TCACCGCCAAGAGATGAATGGGAAGCTGCGATTTCATCGGGCGGTGTCCGTCAAATCAAATCCAGGTTTTTACATCTACTATCAGCCTGGGCCTCGATGCCAAAGGCTGCCGCAAAAAGCGCGCTTGGTATTTCCCTACACTCCAGCGGCGGCCGGCGAGACCGTCAACCGCATCTGCCGTCAACGCCTCACACTCACATCTGGCTTTGGTGCGCAGAGCAAAACACCAAGCAGCTCTTAATAACGGATTTCCACGACCTCAATCGGTTCCGCGCCTCGCGGCGTCTTAATCTCGACAACATCGCCGACCTCTGCTTTCAAGAGCGCCTTGGCGATCGGCGAGATCCAGCTGACTTCGTCATGGTCCGAGCGCGCTTCGTCGATGCCCACGATTCGCACCGTCTTTTCCTGTTGCCGGCTGTTGCGGTAGACGACCGTTGCACCGAAATAGACGTGGCCGTGGTCTGGTTGGCGTGCCGGATCGATGACCTCGGCGATTTCCATCCGCTTGCGCAAAAAGCGCAGCCTCCGGTCGATCTCGCGCAGGCGCTGCTTGCCGTAAATGTAATCGCCATTCTCCGACCGGTCGCCGTTGCCGGCTGCCCAGGATACAATCTCGACTGTACTGGGACGCTCGACTTTCTGCAGCTGCGCAAACTCCTCCCGCAGCCGCTGCAGGCCTTCCGGAGTGATGTAATTCCTGATGCCGGCCGGCAGAGCAGGGATTTCCTCGTCGAAATCCTCGCCGACTTCGGATTCTTTGGTGAAAGCTTTGCTCATGGCGCCGGGGATAAATTTGGGGCGCCGTGAGAAGGAGCCAAGGTCCGTCGCGCACCGGTCAAGAAAATTATTGCTTGTCCTGCGTGGCTGGTGAGGGGTGCAGCATTGCAACCGCCTTGGACGCACGCTCAGAGGGCGACAGGGCGGCATGGGGCGCACCTTCGGCCGGCGCGGTCACAGACTTTTGCGGCCTTGTCTTGGAATCGGCCGGCTTGGCGCTGGTGGCAGAACGGTCCTTTCGCTTCGGCGGCGAAGGCGCTGGCGCAGAAGCCGGTTCCGGGGCGGCCGCGGCGCTAGCGGAGGCCGCCGGTTCTTTCGGCGTTCCTTCCTCCCCCTTTGCGGGTGTTGCGTGCCACAATCGGCTAAACAAGGAGCCGCTCTCGGATTTAGCGGGCTCGGGGCCGGCGGCGGCGATTGCCACACCCTCCGCCGGGGCGGCGCCAGGGTCTCGGGAATCGGCTGCTGCCTTCGCCATATCGTGCTTGGCTGAGCTCGTTTTCCCCGCCGCGACTCGCGCCTTCTTTGGCTTAGCCTCGTCCACGGCGACATCGACCGGTAGCTGCGCCAGAGCCTCGGGGCGGCTTGAATAGCTCGCCATCGAGGCAAAAGATGGATTCTGGCCGCCGTCCGAGTAAACCGTCTTGACCGGACGCACACCATGGGCGGCGAGCTCGGCGATTTTTGCTTCGTCGCGCAAACGGCGGGCGGCGACTTCCTTTTCCACCTCTTCGTCACGCTTGAAGGCTGGGCAGGGGCCGGTCGGATTCAATTGCGCTCCATTTGCGGCAGTCGCGTTGAAAATATAGTGTTTACTGCAGACTCCGACCGCGACGTCCTGCTTGGTGACTTCGAAATTGTCGGAACCTTCCTTCAACTGCTTCCAGAACGCGATATTTGGATCGAGCCTGTATTTGGCAAGATTCTCTGGGGTCATGCGGAAGGGGTAGGACTGCATCTGAATGGCCTGCTGCCCGCCGGCGAAAGCCTCCCTGGCGATCGGATAGATCTCGGCGATCTGCGCGTCGGTCATCGAGAAGCAGCCTGCCGACGAACAGGCGCCATGGACCATGATCGAACCGCCCGTCCCGCCGTGCGCCCGGTCATAGGCGTTGGGATAGCCAACGTCGAAGGAGAGATAATAGGCGGACTTCGGGTTCATCCGGGCCGGGGTGATCGAATAAAACCCTTCCGGCACCTGGCGGTCGCCCTCCCGCAGCTTGGGACCGAGCTGCCCCGACCAGCGGCACAGAGGGAAGGTTTTCAAATAAGCATAGTGCCCGTCCGCCTTCATCTTCCAGATTTCAAACTCCGCCTCCTTCTTATAGGTGCGGATCAGGATTGGCGCGCTCTTGGAAGAACCCATCTCTTCCATTGCGGCAACCGTTTTTTCCGGAATGGGCGCTACGGCATGGTCCGGCGGCGAAAGGCTCGACTCCTCGCAGCCTGCCAAAAACCCGCATGCGGGCGCGAGCAAGGAGAAGGCCAGGATCCGATTTGCAAGCGGCTTGCACAGCATGGGTCGTTTGCCCGATAAATCTCTCGGTGGCGCCGGAAAAGATGCCACCTTAGCCCGGCATCCTTATGCAAAAGTTACCAGAACCTTAATTTGTCTCTGACCATTCTAAGAGGCCGTTCGTGGCCAAATGAAGTTATAATGCAGGCGAACGCAAGGAAGGAAACGAATATTCCGCGCCCCGTCTTTTCGGCAACAGCTTTCCGTTCGATGCGCGAGCCGAAGGTTCACGCGAGTTTGCGGCCGATATTTAGGAACTTGGCGGCACGAGATGCCCGGATATCGGCCGGCGACATCTCGTTAAACTCGGCCAGAGCCATTCCGATGGCCTCACCCGTGGCGGCGATTGTAGCCTTAGGATCGCGATGGGCGCCACCAATGGGCTCCGTTATAATTGAGTCGATAATTCCGAATTTGGAAAGGTCTTGCGCGGTTATTTTCATGCTCGTCGCCGCATCTTCGGCCCGGGATGCGTCACGCCAAAGGATCGACGCCGACGCTTCCGGCGATGCGACCGTATAGATAGCGTGCTCGAGCATCAAGACCCGGTTGCAGCTTGCAATCGCAATTGCGCCGCCAGAGCCGCCCTCGCCAACTATGACGGCGAGGCTTGGCACGCCAATGAGGAGAGACGCGTCGGTTGTCCGTGCGATCGCCTCGGCCTGGCCCCGCTCTTCCGCATCGACCCCTGGAAACGCGCCCGCCGTATCAACGAGCGAAACAATCGGCAGGCCGAACCGGTCAGCAAGCTGCATAATCCGCACGGCCTTTCGATAGCCTTCCGGCCGCGCCATGCCAAAATTATGCTTGATTCTCGCCTCGGTGTCCGAACCTTTTTCTTGGCCGATGAAGCAGACCGCGCTGCCGCGAAACCAGCCAAATCCACCAACGATGGCGGCATCCTCGCCAAAATGCCTATCGCCGGAAAGGGGCGTGAAATCCCGGACGAGCGATGTGACATAATCGTTGAAATGCGGCCGCTGCGGATGCCTTGCGACTTGCGTCTTCTGCCAGGGCGTAAGACCCGCATAAAGGTCAGCTAACGCTTTCTCCGCCTTCGCTTCGAGCCGGCTTAGTTCTTCACCAATGGCAACGGCATCTCCTTTCTCCGCGAGCTGCCGCAGTTCCAACACCTTGGCTTCGAGCTCCGCGACCGGCTTTTCAAAATCAAGATAGGTTCGCATCGCGGCCGAATCTAAGTTCCAGGACGCGGAGAGGCCATTGCAGGCACAAAAAATTTCGTGCCTGCGCCGCGTCCGCCTAGCGCTTCAGGAGTGCGGAAACTCGCCATTTCGTTGGGCGAAGTCAAGCAAGCGGATCGCTGCCGTCTACGCCGCGTGCGAGGCGGGCTCGCCGGCCAACAGCGCGTGAAGCGCCGCAGCATCGCGTGCGGCGCGAAGCCTCCCGGCAATTTTCGGCTCGCGCAACATACGTGCCGTGCATGCCAGGGCTTTCAAATGGTCGGCGCCGGCCGATTCCGGAGCGATCAAAAGACAAATGAGGTCGACGGGAACGTTGTCGAAGGCCTGAAAATCGATTGGCCGGGCGAGCCTCGCAAACAAGCCAAAGATTGCTTGCGCTTTGGCGAGCCTGCAATGAGGAATCGCAATGCCCGCCCCGACCCCAGTGGAGCCAAGACGCTCGCGCTGAACTAAAGCGTCGAAGATTTCTCGCGGCGGAAGGCCGGAAATTGATCCCGCCCGGTCGCTTAATTCCTCAAGGGCGCGTTTCTTGCTGTTCACCTTCAAAGAAGGGACAATCGCCTCGGGGGTAATGAGTTCGCTCAGCAGCATGGGTTGACTGCACTCTGGCCTGTGGATGTTTGGATATTGGTCCCCTGAGGCTCCCGCAATGCGGAAGCGAGCCGGGTGCAAGCCTTGGAGCAGGCTATTCCCCGCCTGCATCGATCCAGCCGATATTTCCGTCGCGCCGCCGGTATACGACATTCATTCGCCCGTCGGAAGCGTGCCGGAAGATGATGACTTGGGCATTCGTCGACTCAAGCTCCATCGCCGCCCCGGAAACTGTCATTTCTCTGAACTGTGGTGAGGGTTCGGCGATGACCGCCGGATGCAGGTCCCCCGCTCCGCTATCCTCCGGCAACGCTTCCCCTTGCTGAGTATCCGGCGCATTTGCGTAGCCGGCCTCCTCGCCGCCGCTCCGGCTACCCGGCGCTGGAGTAACATGGTGATCGATCAGCCGTTTTCTATGGCGCCGGACCTGATTTTCGATGAGTTCGACGGCGCGATTGAAGCAGGCATAAGGTTCGTGCGACCGCGAGTCTGCTTGCACCGTCGCGCCTGACCTCAAGTGCAAGGTGCAGTCGGCGTGGAACCCCGACCCCTCCCGTTCAATGGTCACATGACCGTTGGCAGGGCCAGCCCGGAATTTCTCCAAAGTTGAATCCATTCGTGCCTCGATGTGACCGCGCAGAGCATCACCGATGTCCATGTTCTTACCTGAGACGCGCAATGTCATTACCGATTCTCCCTTACCCCAAATTGCTGGACGCTCCAGCCGCCGTAACACCTCAGCCTGGTATTTCACTCCCAATTAGATGGTTTGGATTTCCGTAAGACAAACCCGGATACTCTCTAGCATGACTGGAATTTTGGCCGTTTTGGTACCGGCAGTTCGGCCGCCGTGCCCACGCCTAAGGGCGCTTTGAATGATGCCGAGTTTTGTCAATCGTTAAGAGCGTCTCGAATTTCTGTCAACGGCGCAGGCGCGGGACGACGGCAAAGCGCCCAGGAGGCGATTTGCGGCCTCGCCACCCAAGGCCCTTAGTACGCCTCCTCCGGTTGCCAGCTCGAATCGTAAGCGCAACGTGCCCGTTTTTTTCAACTATTCCTTTTCCGGCGCCGCCTCTCGACGGAAGACGGGATTTTCAGAATCTCGCGGTATTTCGCAACCGTGCGCCGTGCGACGTCAATATTGGCCCCCTTCAGCTTTGTCACAATGGCATCGTCTGACAAAATTTGCCTGGGGTCTTCCTGATCGATCATCTGCTTGATCCGGAAACGGACGGATTCGGCCGAATGCGCGCCGCTGCCGTCATGCGCGGAAATGGCGGGAGTGAAAAAATACTTAAGCTCAAAAAGACCACGCGGCGTTGCCATATATTTGTTGGAGGTGACTCTCGAGACGGTGGATTCGTGCACGCCCACCGCCTCGGCAACCGTCTTAAGATCGAGCGGGCGAAGGCGCTCGACGCCATGCGCGAGAAAGCCATCTTGGCAGCGGACGATTTCGCTTGAAACTTTGAGAATTGTGCGCGCCCTCTGCTCGAGGCTCTTTGTCAGCCAATTGGCAGATTGACGGCAGTTGGAGATAAAGGCGCGATCGGCTTCCGTTTTGCCATGCCTGCTCACGCGCACTGAATAACTTTGGTTGACGAGCAATCGCGGCAGCACCTCCGTGTTGAGCTCAACCTGCCAGGAGCCGTCCGCTCCCAAACGCACGACGACGTCGGGAATGAGGGGAGCGATTGGCTCGGCGCCAAAGGCGCGGCCGGGCTTAGGATCAAGCCGTCTAATTTCGCTCAACATGTCCGCGATATCGTCATTGTCGACTTTGCAAATCTTCCGCAAAGCCGCAAAATCGCGGCTCGCGACGAGATCAAGCCGGCCAATAAGCGCCTCCATGGCGGGGTCGAGCCGGTCCCGCTCACGCAATTGAATAGCAAGGCATTCGGCGAGATCCCGCGCCCCGACACCGGAGGGATCAAAACCCTGTATAAGGCGAAGCGTTCGCTCGACCTCGCAGCGCGAGGTATCGAGCCTTGCGGCAATTTCGTCGACCGAGCCGGTGAAATAGCCGTTTTCGTCAATCGAGTCGATCAACAGACGGCCGATCAATCGGTCGCTGCCGGAGGTCGCGGAGAGCGCCAATTGCGCCTGTAAATGATCTTTGAGACTGATCGGGGCCGCGACGTAGGACTCAAGGTTAGCCACCTCCCGGTCCCCCATCCCGCCCGCGGGACGAGACCAGGGAGTTGCGAGAAAGCCCAGGCTGTCTGCCTGCAGGTTGCCTTCCTCTGACAACGGCCGATCGTCGGAGAAACCGTTGGATTCTGGGCCAAGGCCCGTGGCAAGACTACCGCCATCGGCCGACTTTGAACCCCAGCCAAAGTCGGCGGCCTCGCTGAAATCGCCCTCCGGAGCGCCGAGAGCGGTTGCAGCAAAATCCGCATCTCGAACGGCCCCTTCCTCGGCCCTTTCGAGCAGCGGATTTCGTTCGAGCTCCTCCTCGATGTATGCGGTCAATTCCAAATTGGAGAATTGCAACAGCTTGATCGCTTGCAGGAGCTGCGGCGTCATGACCAGCGACTGGCTCTGCCGCATGACAAGCTTGGTTGTAAGCGCCATGCTGGAAAGCAACTCCTAGAAGCGCCGGCCGTCCTGCACCACCCTGGCTGCGAGGCCCAATCTTTTTCGCATGGGTTGTAGCATAATTTATGCCAATACCCAACCCTGTCGGCTGATTTGGCCGCATCAAAATCTAAATCCTGCGCCAAGGTAGAGCTGGCGCACATTGGCGTCTTCGACAATTTCGGCAGGCTTGCCCTCGACCAGGACCCGGCCGCCATGGATGATATAGGCGCGGTCGATTAACCCCAGGGTCTCGCGCACGTTGTGGTCGGTAATGAGGACACCGATCCCGCGCCGTTTGAGATGTCGAACGAGCTGCTGAATATCGCCCACAGCGATCGGATCGATCCCGGCGAAAGGTTCGTCAAGAAGCATGAACGACGGGCGGCCCGCTAAGGCGCGCGCGATCTCGCAACGGCGCCGCTCGCCTCCGGAAAGCGCGATCGAAGGGGTCTTGCGCAGGCGTCCAAGGTCGAACTCGTCGAGCAATGCCTCAAGCTGGGGCGTACGTTTTCGCTTGTCCGGTTCCACGATCTCGAGCACGGCGCGGATATTGTCCTCGACGTTGAGACCGCGGAAAATCGAAGCTTCCTGAGGCAGATAGCCAATGCCCAAGCGCGCGCGCCGGTACATTGGAAGCCTTGTCACGTCATGGCCATTCAGCTCGATCACTCCGCGGTCGGGCCGAATGAGGCCGGTGATCAAATAAAAAAGCGTCGTCTTTCCGGCACCGTTTGGTCCTAGAAGGCCAACGATTTCGCCTTGCCGCACCGCCATAGATATGCCAGCGACGACCAGGCGGGCTTTATAGGACTTTTGCAGTTGCCGAGCGGCGAGAAGACCTTCCGTTGTTGGATCGGGCTCTTTTCCGGAGGTTGGCGGGCGGGACAATGGGCCAGCAGCACGCCACGCCGCGAACGCCGAAGCGCGCACCGCGGCGCCCTGCCCATCATCGCTGGCCAATCGCGGCAAAAACCGGAACATCGAAGATGGCTTCAACCTATCGAGGACCCTTCAGATGACACGACGGGCAAAGTCCGCGCCGGAAGTCTCCGAAACGGGGCTCGCCAGCTTCGAGACCCATGCAAAGCCCGCTGCCGCCGCACATGCAGTCAAGGAAGCGCTTGTCGCAACTTTCGCACACGCGGCATTTTGCCGCGACAACAAATGGAAAGGATTATTGGTCCTGCTCCTGAGGCGGCCGGCCGGATGCTTGCGCGGCCTGATCGGGTTTCGAGACCCCGGCAGATCTGGAAGTACGGGGTTTTTTCGCATCCTCAGGCTTTTCGTCCGTCAAAAATAGGCTCCGGACCCTGCCTCCTGTCACGATCGCCTCTTTGGTGGCGAGATCATAGGTCAGCTTATCGCCTTTCGTGACGTTCCCCCCTTGGCTCAACGTCACATTTCCAACGAGATAGACTTTGTTTTCCGATCTTTCATAAATGCCGCTATCGCCGGTCCCAATCTGGTCCTTGGAAAGGAGGGTCACCGGCCCGGCAGCTTCCATACGGCGAACTTGACTTAATGAAGGAGTTCCCGCCGAAGCCTTGGGGTTCTTTGGCGCCAGATAAATGACAAGCTTGCCAGCCTGGAGCTTGCTTTCGCCCTGGGTCGCAATGACATTTCCGGTGTAGACGAGCTTTTGCTCTTTGTCGAAATAATCGAGTTTGGCAGCGTCGATATTGACGGGATCTTTGGCATTGCCTCCCGGCAACACCACGCCGGAGCCCTGCGTCTGGGCATAACACGGGCTGATGGCGCCAATGACCAACGGAAAGGCGCCGGCAATCAAGCTGCTCCGGCTCCCAAAGGTCATTGCCCGTTCTCCGCTATTTGCCGGCTGGCGCCTTCTTCCTCTTCGCCATTTTCAATTCTCGAAGTGACTTCGCCGCCAAACGAAACCTTATGGCCATTGTCGCTGACATCGAGCTCCTTTGCTTCGACCGCGCCGCCGTCGAGGACAACTCTAACAGGCTCTTCGGAGACAAGGCCCCCGGACTTGAAGTCGATCCGCGCGGTTCTCAGCCAGATATCGTAACCGGTGCTGCTTTTGATGCGAACGTCGCCATCCAAGGCAAGCTTATCATTCGAGCTGTCATAGACGCCGTGCGCCGCGCTCACCCATGTGGTCGAATCCTCCCCCGTTCCCAGCGCCGACTCGATGTCCTGAAGTTCGAGTATATTTGGAACCGCGACATCTTGAACGCCGGTACGTGCCTTGATCTCAAATGGCCGGCCGTTCTTTTGAAGGCCGGAGACTCTTGGGAGATCCACCGTGACTTTTGTCCCCTCGAGTCCGACCTGCTTTACGGAAACATCGACGGGCAGATTCCTTAAGGGGTCAATGAGCACGGCGGCAACGATAAACGCAATTGCCAATACCGAGCCGGCGACCGCCGTCCGGCGAAGTAGCAAGACGCGCGCGGAATGACGGCGCGCCTCCTTGAAACCGCCGCGCCAGGCCGCAGGCGTTAGGTCGAGGCCAAGCGCCGGCGCACTTGGGCGAGCGCCCAATCGGCCTCGGCCCGTTGCCGGCGCGGTGGCGCTTGGCCGCGCGAAATTGGCGTCCGCCAAATTCTCCTCGAATGCCACGAGAGCGCCTGCGGCGGGCGGCGAGGACTTCATTGACTGCGGTTCATTATGAGTCAAACGCACCCGAGCTCCTGCTTACGCATGCTTCACAAACCATGACCGGACGGTCCGGAACCTTAAAAAAAGCCGGTAAAAATGTTCATAATCTGGCAAGAAAATTAACAATCTGACAGGAAAAGCTTGGCCGAACATGGATTTAGCTGGGGCAGAGCCCTTTGGGTGGCGCAGACTCGCAACAAGCTCGGCTAGGCAGCAAGAAAGCAAGGCGAAGTCATGGCAGAACTAAGCGTTAGCGCTGCCTATTGATGCGAGAAAATATCAAATTCCGCCCATCCTAAGAGATCGAGGCGCGCGCGCGCGGGCAAAAACGCGAAACAGGCCTCAGCGATCACCGAGCGCCCCTCCCGTTTGAGCATCGCGTCAAGGCGCTGGCGCAGAGCGTGCAAATGGAAAACGTCGGAGGCCGCATAAGCAATCTGCGCCTCTGTCAGCGTGTCGGCGCCCCAATCGGTCAATTGCTGCTGCTTTGATAATTCGATTCCCAAGAGCTCGCGCGCCAGATCCTTGAGACCGTGCCGGTCGGTGTAGGTCCGGGCGAGCTTTGAAGCGATCTTGGTGCAATAAACAGGCGCAGCCATGACCCCAAAGGTATGGAATAAGATTGCAAGGTCGAAACGCGCGAAATGGAATAATTTGGTGACGCGCGGATCGGCGAGAATCCGCTCGATGTTTTTGGCCTGCCCTTGGCCTTGCGCAATTTGAACGATATCGGCGCTGCCATCGCCAGCCGACATTTGGACGAGGCATAGCCGGTCGCGTTGGGGAACGAGGCCCAAGGTTTCGGTGTCGATCGCGACGCTATCGCCATAGGCCGCGTCGTCCGGCAGGTCACCCCGGTGAAAGCGGATCACCATCGGCTCGCGCGAGCGGTCGCCTGGCTCCAAACGCGAAATTCGAAGCTTTGCCGCAGAAGATCCATTGGGCGCGCCTACCATTCCTGTCAAAACTTCGCAAGCGACGCCCAACCTCGGTACGCCTCACAAAGCCTCTATACCGAGCCTAAATCGCAAAGCTCGAGCCGCAGCCGCAGGAGGCCGTCGCCAAGGGATTGTCGATCTTAAACATCTGGCCCATCAGCCCGTCGACAAAGTCGATTTTTGACCCGCGCAGGAGATCGAGCGAAACGGCGTCGATTGCGACGGCTGCGCCGCCTTGCTCGATCATAAGGTCGCCTTCCAGACGTTCCGTCGAAACGTTGTAGGTGTAGGTGAAACCCGAGCAGCCGCCGCCATCGACGCCGATGCGCAGAAACGAGCCTTCGGGCTCGCTTCGCAAAATCTCCGAAATCCGCCGTGCGGCGTTATCGGTCAACGCGACAGCCGCTTCGTTCATCTGCAAATTCCTCGCAGGAATTACTTCTGTCTCATAGTTCCGCGACTCAACGCCTCGGCTGAGGTGAGGGGACCTTGCTCCGGGCCCCGCTTGCGCCCTGTTACGATAAATAACATAAGCCGGTTCCAGCAAAGCCGCAATTGGCGCGCTGCGAAATCAAGGACTCCATGCCGGGTAGCGACTCTTCCGGGATTTTTCTTAGTCCGCGCGCACCCTATGCCGTGGACGCCGCGCGAAGCCGCGGCCGCCTGATCCCGGAACCAGATTCGCCCTCGCGCTCTCCCTTCCAGCGCGACCGCGACCGCATCATCCATTGCACGGCCTTCCGCAGATTGGCCCTCAAGACCCAGGTCTTCGTTCCCCACGAGGCCGATCATTTCCGCACGCGGCTTACTCATTCGCTCGAGGTGGCTCAGATCGCGCGCTCGGCTGCCCGCGCGCTCGGCCTCGACGACGATCTCGCCGAGGCGCTCGCACTTGCCCACGACCTCGGCCACACCCCTTTCGGCCATACCGGAGAAGACGTGCTTAACGAGCTCATGGCTCCTTATGGTGGCTTCGATCATAACGCCCAAACACTGCGGATTGTGATCAAACTCGAGCGTCGTTATGCCGCTTTCGATGGCCTCAATCTGACATGGGAGACGCTGGAGGGCATCGTCAAACACAACGGGCCTCTGTTGAAACCGGACGGCGGCTTGGCTGTACCGGGCGAAGGGGGGCTCGCCCAGGCAATTCGCGAATTCAACACGGTCTTTGACCTCGAACTTTCGCATTATGCGAGCGCAGAGGCGCAGGCGGCGGCGCTCTCCGACGGTATCGCTTACAATGCGCATGACCTCGACGACGGCTTGCGCGCGGGCCTCATCGGTCTCGAGCAAACCGGCGAGGTAGGTTTGCTTCGCAAGATTGGCCGGGAAATCAGCGCGCATTATCCCGGCATCGAGCCGTTCCGTGCCATTCACGAGCTGGTCCGCCGGACGATCACCTTTTTCATCGAGGACGCGATCGCCGAAAGCTCACGGCGGATCGCGGCGTCAGGCGTTGCGAGCGTGGGGGACGTCTGGGCATTGGGAGAGCCGCTCATTGGCTTGTCCGCTCCGGCCCGCGGCGCCGATGCTTCGCTACGAACCTTTCTCCGCGAACACATCTACCGCCATGAGCGCCTCCGCCACATTCGAAGAGACGCGGCAGAGATCGTTCGCAATCTATTTGGGCGCTTTTTTTCGGCTCCGGATTTGATGCCGGAGGAATGGGCTCTGGCTGCTGGCCAGGCTGACGCCTCTGCGGTGCGGAGAGCGCGCATCGTGTGCGATTACATCGCCGGTATGACCGACCGCTACGCCGTCGCCGAGCACCGCAGGCTGTTTGGCGAGGCCCCGGATCTGCGTTCCTGAGTTTGCGCGTCCAATGTCAGCCGGCCTAAAAGTTGACTCGTTTTTGCGAGGAGCGAGCCGAGAGCGGTGTCAAGCGGGAGGATGCTGG
>JBPYDY010000014.1:0-5207 GCA_051986155.1 Methylocella sp. | reverse complement strand
GCGGGTCGTTCCGACGAGAATCAGGATTCTTGCCGCGCTCGTGGCGCTGTCGCTTTTGGTATTGTTCGGCCTAGGGTCGTTGAAGATTTTCCAACTTGCCAGCCGATGACGGCCGTGCGTAAGGGGGCTATGCATTTCCCGCTCGCCGCGAGACATGCAGGCTTTCCGGCCGGTTGGCGCGAAGAGACCCGGCCGAGCGGACGCGGCCCGAGCCCTTTCAAGACTGTGTGATCCTGCGCCTTCGTTTCCCCCGGATCGCGTGCTTGAGCGTAATCTGCGGCCTCGCCAACTGGGCATTCGGTGCCTGTCCTGACCTTTGAGTTTCTGATGCAAGACGAGGAAGCCAACCGGTTTTCAGCCCGCGCGGTGCGTTACGCCCGCGTCGGGGCCAATGTCGGCGGGGCCGCTGCCAGAATTGCGCGCGCCCGCCTTCTTGGGACAGAGACGTCTGGCACCAACGCGGCGGCCTTGGCGCAGGCCCTCGGCACGCTCAAGGGGCCGGTGATGAAGGTCGCCCAGATGATGGCGACAGTTCCCGGCCTTCTGCCACCGGAATATGCAGAAGAGCTGCAAAAGCTGCAAAGCGAGGCGCCGCCGATGGGTGCGGCCTTTGTCAAGCGCCGCATGCAGGCGGAACTTGGCGGAGGCTGGCTGTCTTTTTTTTCATCCTTCGATCTGCATCCGGCGGCGGCGGCTTCGCTCGGCCAGGTTCACCGGGCGATTGCCAAGGATGGGAGCGCGCTTGCATGCAAGCTACAATACCCCGACATGAAATCGGCCGTCGAAGCCGATCTGCGTCAGCTCGATGTCGTATTCGCGCTGCACCGGCGGCTCAATCCGGTCATCGACACGCGCGAAATGGCGAAGGAAATCGGCGCCCGTGTGCGCGAGGAGCTGGACTACGGCCGCGAGGCGAGGCACGCCGCGCTCTATCGCGATATCCTCGCCAATTGCGAGGACGTGCGCATTCCTACCGTCTGGCCGGAGCTCTCGACGAGCCGCCTCTTGACCATGCAATGGCTCGATGGGCGCAAGCTCCTCGATTTTAGGGGCGCAGAACAATCTGTGCGCAACACGATTGCCACGGCGATCTTCAAGGCCTGGTGGATTCCCTTCAGCCGGTTTGGTGTCATCCATGGCGACGCGCATCTCGGCAATTATGCCGTGTTCCCCAAAGACGAGGGAGTAGGCGGCATAAACCTCCTTGATTACGGCTGCATACGTATTTTTACTTCCCGTTTTGTCGGCGGGGTTGTCGATCTTTATGAGGGACTATTGCACGATGATTTCGACCGCACCGCGCACGCCTACAAGACATGGGGATTTCGCGGGCTTACCAAGGAGCTTGCCGAAACGTTGAATATTTGGGCCCGCTTCGTTTATGCGCCTTTGCTTGACGACCGGGTGCGCAGCGTCGCCGATGGAGTCTCGCCCGCGCGCTACGGCCGCAAGGAAGCCTTTGCGGTCCATCAGGCGTTGAAGAACAAGGGTCCAGTTTTGGTTCCACGCGAATTTGTGTTCATGGACCGCGCGGCAATCGGCCTTGGCAGCGCTTTTCTCCATCTCGATGCCCGGCTGAATTTCTACCGATTGTTTCATGAGACGATGGGCAAATTTTCGCCCGCCGCATTGGCCGAACGACAGACAGGCGCTCTCAGCCGGGCGGGGCTGCCCGCACCAACCTCTCCGCCGGAAGGGGGGGCCCTTGCGTGAACGCTCGGGCTGCGCTGAGCGAGCCCTGGCCGAGCCGGTCGGCTCACGCGTCCGGTAGGATCCGGATGGTGCCGCCACCCCTGTTCATCCTTGAAACGAGGCACTGCTTGGATTATAGGGCAAGCCGCTGCGGGCATGGACTATCGACGCGGGTTCGCGGCGAGGGCGGAATCTGCCGCGCGAGAAGGATTTGCCGATGAAGCCCGAAATTCACCCGAAATACCACTTCATCAAAGTGGTCATGACGGACGGAACCGAATTCTTGACGCGCTCGACCTATGGCGCCGAAGGCGCCACTCTGCATCTCGACATCGATCCAAAAACCCATCCGGCCTGGACCGGAGGCTCGCAGCATCTCGTCGACCGCGGCGGGAGGCTCTCGCGCTTCAACTCGCGCTTCGGCAATCTGAGCTTTGGCAAAGGCAAGTAATAGGGTCTTCGAGCTTGCTCTTGACCCGCCGGGCAAATCCATTTAGCGGGATTGTACCTCGCCGCTCACACGCGGCAGAAGATACCGGCGGCCTTGCCGCCAAGACGCACCCGCGGCGTTGCCTTCATCTCCTCTGGTTTGAAGCGCTTCGCCTGTCGGCTTGGCCTCTCCCGGGGCCGGGCAGAGGAGGGCGCGTTCCTCCCTTACTTTGTCGAGAGGACACGCGATGACCAAACGCGCCGAATCCAAATACAAAATCGACCGCCGCATGGGTCAAAATATCTGGGGTCGCCCAAAAAGCCCGGTGAACCGGCGCGAATATGGGCCGGGACAGCATGGCCAGCGCCGCAAAGGCAAGCTTTCCGATTTTGGAACCCAGCTCAAGGCAAAGCAAAAACTCAAAGGCTATTACGGCAATATATCGGAAAAGCAATTCCGGAAATATTACGCCGAGGCGATCCGCATGAGGGGCGACAGCGGCGACCATCTGATCGGCCTTTTGGAGCGGCGGCTCGATACGGTGATCTACCGCGCGAAATTCGTGCCGACCGTCTTTGCCGCGCGCCAATTCGTCAATCACGGCCACATCAAGGTCAATGGGCGGCGGGTCAATATAGCCTCGCAGCAGGTCAAGGTTGGCGATACGATCGAGGTCAAGGAGGGCTCGCGCCAGCTCCTCCTCGTGCTCGAGGCGCAGCAGCTTCCCGAACGCGACGTGCCGGATTTTCTCGACGTCGACCACAGCAAAATGACCGCAAGGCTTAACCGGATTCCGCTCCCCTCGGAGGTGCCTTACCCAGTGATGATGGAGCCCAATCTCGTCATCGAATTTTATTCGCGGTAAAGCGAAAGGGCAGTTGCGTTGAGGCCGTAGTTTTGCACAGCGGGCCGTTACACTATCTCTGTCGCCACCGCGCCTCCGGCCGAGGCAGAAGAGATACGCTGTTTCGCATTCACGGCACCAATGAGCCGGATTCGATCGGCAAGGCGGTCTCGTCTGGCTGCATCAGGATGATGAGCGCCGACGTCATCGCTCTTTACGGGCGGGTCTGCGTCGGAACAAGAGTAGTCATTTTGTAGCCGCGCGGCACGCAGTCCTGATGCTGCAATCGACGGACGAGGATGTTGCCGGCAACCGGCTCCGATGTACGTTCGGCGCCCCCTCACAGTTTTGCGTGGGTGCCGTCGCAAAGCGGCTCGGCCTTTGACTGTTTGCAGCCGCAGAAAAAGCTCTTGCCGGTCTTATCCGCCGTCCAGAGGACTGGCACGATATCTGTCGTCTTATGCGAGCCATCGCAGAAAGGCTGCTTATTGGATTGGCCGCAGGCGCACCAATAATAGGTTTTCCCCGCTTCGACATCGACTGGATAAGGCGCTTTCTGGGCAATCTGGCGTGCAGTCACTTTGCGTCTCCTAAGCCGCGATGGAAGAGCGCGCTGCAATAGCAGAATTGTAGCGCCGCGCGACCCCTCCCCTTTTTGAACGCCGGTCTCACCTAAAGATTAGGTTTGCTAAGCAACTTATAGGGTTCACGAACGACACACAAACCCGCAGCTATGACGACCAAATAGCTGTTTCTTCAGGTGTTATGGCTGCGATCCTCTCCGGAAGCATCGTGGCAGGCACATTTGAAGGTTTGTAGAGAGTGTTTTTTAAACCATTAATCGTGCATGGTTGACCAAGTTTTTTTACAACACTCCAATGAATCTGCTCGTTTATGTGTTCGTTGTCACTACTGGCAGTATTGAAAAAAATTCCATAGTGAATCGCGTCTGGCGATAAAATTGTGCGGCTCTGTGGAAAAATCTCGTCGATGATCCAGCCCTTCGATGAATCATAGATCTCGCCATTTATGTTTGGTCTGAGGGCGGATTTCACGTTTGGAATATCAAATTCAAGACCCGTCAGCGCCTGCATTCGGGAAATCATCCACACTAATGCCTCATCAGAAAGCCCTGCATCGGGATAACCGCCACCAACATTACAGTGAACCCCTGGGAACCAAGTCTGTTCGACATGCCCTCTTGGCGGCAGTCCTTTTGGGGTAGTCCAGAAGGTCGGTACAAATGGACGGCGGCGCTCGTCCACGGCTACAGCGTGAAGTCCAACCTCGATATGTTCCCCAAATAATGTGTCATGAAAACCGAGAGTGGCTAAAGCAAAGTAACGCGCCAAAGGGGCTAAGCCGAAGCCAGCTGGAACGCCGTATGATCCAACAGTATCAAAGACACCAACGCATTTGATTGCATTTCCACTATGAATAGCATTTTGAGATCGCATAGATCTAAAGGCATCGATGGCCGCTGTGTCGCTTGTACTAGCTGCCTTTGATCCAATTCGAACCTTAGGATCGACCCGATAATGATCCCATGCAATGTCAAATCCTTTCTGGTCTTGAACCTGAGGACGTTGAATTCCAGAGGTTCCGATCAGTCCCGCGAGAGCGCGGGCGGCGTATGCACCACGAGAGAATCCCACAATGTAGCTTTCGTCACCGTCTTCGTAATTCTTCACAAGTGTCTGATACGCGTCCTGAACGATTTGCTTGAGGCCCAACCCTATTTCACCACCCAGTAGTCGCTTCAAAAGCTCAGGGTCGGCTCCGACGCCCTTATGATAAAAAACGCTTTGAATCGTACCGTCTGTGGCCTTGGGTTTTATGAGTGGAGCATTTCCATAACTAGGATCGAGTTTTGCGATATTTGTATTGAAGTCTGTTCCTTCCTCGTTCCACGTCCCATCGATTAATATGACAATCCGTTTCATTTTGTGCCCCCAATTAAAGCGCCGCCTTCCATGTTTGTACGTTGCACATTTTAGCGGGTCTCGAGTTCGCCGTGCCCTATCGTCATGATTGGTTATCGCATGACCGTTTTTCCCGCGTCCCATGTTCAGGGGATATGTCCCAAATTAAGGCCAAGTTCGCAGGCTAGTATTGTGGGCCGCGATTCAGGGAGCCGCCACTACCAATCAGTTTTTTTTGCCAAGCATTGATGCGAGGTATGGCTTCACCCTTCAGCATGCCGATGCGACCAAAATCGGAGCGGTGCCTCGGCAATGTCGC
>JBPYDY010000013.1:0-3902 GCA_051986155.1 Methylocella sp. | reverse complement strand
CCGCCCCCGCGTGGGGCGCAGTCGATCGATTATAAGTTGATCTCGGGCTGCGTGCCTTGCCATGGCGCCGATGGGATCGCGAAATTTGCCGAAGTGCCGAACCTTGCGGGTCAAAACGAGCTCTATCTTCTCAATCAATTGCACGCGTTTCGCGCGGGCAAGCACGTGCATAAAGAAATGGATTATATGGCGCGAAAATTGACGGAAGAGGAGATGGAGGGCAATCGCCGCTTATTTCGCAAGCCTTCCGCCAAGGTGATGCGCGGGAGGGATTTTCCGAGGAAATCTGCTCGTATTGCGCGAACAAAACCATCATCTTGCCAAGTGATTATTGGATTGAGACAGGGAGCGCTCGACGAGCGGCCCTTAATTTGCGCACATAACGAAGATCAAAATCACCGGACGAAAAATCACTTCCGCCATTTTTGTGCGGCGGCGTCATCTTCGGCATTAGCTTTGACCCAATCGGCGCTGCCGCTGACAAGATGTTGTTTTTTCCAGAAAGGCGCCTCGGTTTTTAGGTAATCCATGAGAAAACCCGCGGCGGCGAAAGCCTCGGCCCGGTGCGCGCTCGCCGTCACCACGAGCACGATCGGCTCGCCCGGCCGGATCAGACCGAAGCGGTGAATCGCGGCAATGCCCTCGAGCGGCCAGCGGGCCGCAGCCTCATCCGCGACGCGGCGAATTTCTTCTTCGGCCATGCCGGGATAATGCTCGATTTCGAGCGCGGCGAGCGCGCCGCCTTCGTCGCGGCAAAGTCCGGTAAAGGCGACAAGCGCGCCGATGTCGCTGCGCCCCCCTGTCAGAACGGCGGCTTCCGCCGCGGCATCAAAAATCTCTTTCTGCACGCGCACGAAAATCCGGGCGCTCACGGCGCTATCCCCCGGTCATCGGCGGAAAGAAGGCAATTTCCCGCGCATTTGCGAGCAAGGCGTCGTGCTTGACGTGGGTGCGGTCGAGCGCTGCACGCATCGATTTGATGTTGGCAAAGGCGGCCGTGTAGTTCTCCCCTTGACCGCTGAGCCAGTTCATGAGCTCGCCAACCGTCTTGATGTTTTCGGGCGGCGCGAGCTCTTCTTCGGTCTTGCCGATGCGCTCGCGCACCCAGGCGAAATAAAGAGCTTTCATCCCTTGCACCTTCGGCCGGCCCCCGCGCAATTCAAAAGGCGCATCACTCCGCGACGAGTTCCTTGAGGCCGGCGCGAAAATAATCCCAGCCCGTATAGAGCGTCAAAAGCGCGGAAACCCACAACAGGACCAAGCCCGTCATGGTCACGCCCGGCACAATATCATCGCCCGAAGGGCCGGCGATGAGAAAGCCCAGCGCGACGAGCTGCAGCGTCGTCTTCCATTTGGCGACGTTGCTCACCGGAACCGACACTTTGAGCTCGGCCAAATACTCGCGCATCCCGGAGACGAGGATTTCCCGGCAAAGAATAATGATCGCCGCGGCGAGGGAATAGCCTTCGATCGTATGGTCGGCGGCGAGCATCATCAAGACGGCGGAGACGAGGAGCTTGTCGGCGATTGGGTCGAGCATCCGGCCGATCCGGGACTGCTGCGACCAGGCCCGCGCCAAATAGCCGTCCAAGAAATCCGTAACCCCGGCGGCAATGAAAATGGCAAGCGCCAGCCAGCGGGCAAAGGCGAAGCTGGGCCAAAACAGGCAGCCAGCTACGGCAGGCACGGCAATCACCCGGCCATAGGTGAGGATATTGGGAAGGCTCCAGACTAGGCCTGTGCCCCTTGCTAGTGTCGTAACTGCCATGGCCTGGGAATCATCCTTTCCGAAGCACGGTATATCCGCCACGGGAGGTTCGCCCACAGCAATGGGCGGCGCCCAAAACGTCCGGTCGCCCTATTGTCTGCCACGATCATGGAAAAAATCATAGACCAACTGCGCGGTTGCCGCATTTATTCCCGGCACTTTCGCAAAATCCGCAAGGGCCGCGCGGGAGACCGCCTTGGCGGTGCCGAAGGCATGCAAGAGCGCCCGCTTGCGCGCCGGGCCGATCCCGGGAATTTCGTCAAGCGGACTGAGGGTAAACGCCTTTTTCCGGCGCGCGCGGTGGGTTCCCACTGCGAAACGGTGCGCCTCGTCGCGCAGCCGCTGCACGAAGTAGAGCGCGGGGTCTCGCGACGACAGCCTAAAAGCCTCCTTGTCAGCGACGAAGAAATTTTCCCGCCCGGCGTTACGGTCAGGCCCCTTGGCAATGGCGGCGACCGCAACACCCGTGACTCCGAGCTCGGCCAGCACCCTTTCAGCCGCGTCGAACTGGCCTTTCCCGCCATCGATCAAAATGACGTCGGGCCACTCGGGAAAACCCGCCTCTACCGAGCCACCCGTCACGCCGGATAAAGACGCCTCCTCTGTTTCGCCTGCTGTTTCGCCCGGCGCCAGCGCCGCCGCTGCGGCTTCTTGGCGGCCGCCCGAACTGCCCGTCTCCTTCAGAAGCCTCGCAAAGCGCCGGCTTAACACTTCCCGCATCATGCCATAATCGTCGCCAGGCGCCAAATCCTGAGTCTTGATGTTAAAGGTGCGATATTGCGTCTTCATGAAGCCTTCTGCGCCTGCCACGATCATGGCTCCGACAGCGTTCGTCCCCATCACATGGGAGTTGTCGTAGACTTCGATCCGGCGCGGTGCGCCCGGGAGCCCGAAGGCGCTCGCAAGCGCGGCGAGGAGTTTCGATTGCGCTGCGGTTTCCGACAATTTGCGCCCCAAGGCTTCGGCGGCGTTCTGCCGGGCTTGTTCGACAAGATCCTTTTTCTCTCCCCGCAGCGGCACGGCGATCTCGATCCTGTGGTTCGCCCGTTCGCGCAAAGCCTCCTCAAGCACCGCGCGGTTTTCGATCTCATGCGACAATAAAATAAGACGCGCCGGGGGCTTGTCGGAATAAAACTGGGCGACAAATGAATCGAGCACTTCGTCCGGCTTGAGACTCTTGTCGGCACGGGGAAAGTAGGCGCGATTGCCCCAGTTTTGATAAGTCCGGAAGAAGAAAACTTCGACGCAAAACTGCCCGGCTTGCTCGGCGATCGCAAAGACATCCGCCTCTTCGAACGTCTTGGGATTGATTCCCTGAGCGCTTTGGATGGCGGAAAGCGCGGTGATGCGATCGCGGAGTCTTGCCGCCTGCTCGAACGCCATCGCCTCTGACGCGGCGGCCATCTCCTGCGCGAGGTTCTCGCGCACGGCGCGGCTTTTGCCGGACAAAAAGGCGCTCGCCTGGCCAACGAGCGCGGCGTAGTCGGCCTCACCGATTGCGCCGGTGCAGGGCGCCGAGCAGCGCTTGATCTGATAGAGCAGGCAGGGCCGCGTCCGGTTGGCGAAAAAACTGTCTGAGCAGGAGCGCAAAAGAAAGGCGCGCTGCAAGGCGTTGAGCGTGCGATTGACCGCCCAGACGCTCGCGAAGGGGCCGAAATACGCACCCTTGCGGCTGCGCGCCCCGCGGTGCTTGGTAATCTGCGGCGCGGCGTGATCGCCGGTGATGAGAATAAAGGGGAAGGATTTATCGTCGCGCATCAAGACGTTGAAACGCGGCTTCAACTGTTTGATCAGATTCGTTTCGAGCAGCAGGGCTTCGGTCTCGGTTTGTGTCGAGACGAACACAATCGAAGCAGTCAGCGCGATCATCCGGGCAATCCGGGTGCTCTGGGCGTCGGGCCGCAAGTAGCTCGCGATTCGCTTGCGGACGCTCTTGGCCTTGCCGACATAAAGCACTTCGCCATTGGCGGCGATCATCCGGTAGACGCCGGGCCCATTGGGCGCATGTTCCCATACCCGGCGGATGACGGCCGCGCCATGCTCTAGCGTGGCGGGGGTGGAAGTGCCGTCTGCCTGGGTGGTCCCATGCACCTCGGGCGGACTGATCTGAGGATCGCCCGGCGGCAAATCCGGC
>JBPYDY010000012.1:0-4382 GCA_051986155.1 Methylocella sp. | reverse complement strand
GGCCTGAAAGGCCGTCATTGACAAGACTGGATCCGCCTCGCCGATCGTATCCGCCGTGAATTGAATGGCGTGATCTGAACATTGCCTGGTGGGCCAAATCCAGACTTTTACAAATGACAATATGCGGTCCGTAGACGCTCAGCCGCCGAGCCTCGTTCACCCAGCCTTCAATTCGGCTGCTCGTTTTTGTAGACACCTGATACAGCGCCGGAGATTGGCCTTCGCCATATCGCGCCATTCATCGCTTGTCTCTTTGCAGCGGTAGAGCGCAACGTCATTCCTCGCAAACCGCTCAAGCATGGCAATCTGGTTTTCGATAAATTCGGTCTCCGGCAAGAAAGAGAACTCCGAACGTATCCTTGCCAAATCTTCGATGAATACCTCCCACGGCGAGGCGAGCGAGCTCAGATCCAGATCGAGAAAGAGGTCAACATCCCCGGCAAACCCCGCATAGTATTGCTTTCTCACATTTGGCTGCAAATGATTGGCCGTTGCAATGATCATATCGTACACCGCATTGGTGTCGGCATTGTTCAGCAGCGTATATTCTCGGAACAACTGGCCGCTTTCACGCACATTCTCGCAGTCTGTGCGCGGGCTGCCATCCCGGCTACGTGTCCTGTAGACGGCATCATGCCAAAATACCGCCGTCGTAATGAAGTCTTGGCGCGCGCTCAGGGCAGAAAAGGCGTTCAGCTTTTCGAGCAAGCTCGCGATATGCGGCCAAGTATGGTAAGCACGGTGACTTTCACTGTAGCCGGCATCGAGGACTTCCCATGCTCCGGGCTTGTGCTTGCTCTCTATCTGCTTCCAGTGTTTTTCTTTAATCTGCCGGTTCACATATCCTCGCCAGTGTCATTGGTTAATCTAGCATTCGATGCAATCCGATCCCCGGTCTATTTATTCGACCAACCCTGTGCCTAGCTGTCTCGATAGCGTTTGAGATTGTGGCAACCTAAGCTCGACGCGGGGTGAGAAGGCAGACAGAGGGATTTGATCCAATAGGCGGCGTCTGGCGAATCAATCCAGCGCCCCTGAGGCAGGGTTTGGCTGGCGATTCGCCGCAAGGCTGCACTGCCGGCTAATCGGTCGCAATCCGACATGGTTCGAAGTTTGATTTATCAGCATCGTGTCTAAACGCATATGCACGCTATTCGTTGCACGCGCCTGGTAAACAGCCAAATCGCTCAGCCATTACCGTAGCGCAGCCCAAAACGCCGGTCCTCGTCCGCCAACATTGTCATTTCTCGGTCATGAAGTAGGCGCCATCCCATCCTGCATGCAGATCCGCCTCCCGCAGCGTCTTGAGGCGCGAGGCGAAGACGGCATGATAAGTGGCAAGTGCATCGGCACCGGCCTTGCGGCATTGCTGGAGCAATATCTCGGCTTGGTCCCAATTTTGGGCGCGATAGGCTTTGAGAAACTCCTGGTGCAGAGGCCGCAGAAACTCGATGCTCACGCCGTCCAATCCCAAGACACCGGTCAGCACAAAAATGCGGGTGGGCCGCGCGCGCCCCTTCACTCGGATCAGGTCAACTTCCAGGAACGAGAGATTAGGGCACCGGCTGGCGGTACGCTCGCCCACGATCGCCGGCAGCCCATAAAGTTTTGTCAGCCCTTCAAGACGCGACGTGACGTTGACCTCGTCGCCAATCGCTGAATAGTCGAAGCGTTGGCTGCTTCCAAGGTTGCCGACGGAGCACTTTCCAGTATTGATGCCGATACCGATCGAAAGAGGAGCTTTAAGCCGTCCTGCCGCAAATACTCTCTCGCTCCAACCATAGTTCAGCTCTGCCATCTTGGCAATCATTTGAATAGCGGACCGGCAGGCGCGCTCTTCATGATCACTTACGTCAACTGGCGCGTTCCAAAACGCCATGATAGCGTCGCCCATATATTTGTCGATGGTGCCTCTTTCCCGCAAGATGATCTCGCTGAGCGGCGTCATCAGCTCGTTGATGAACGCGGTTACCTCGGTCGCGGTGAGTTTCTCTGCTAACGAGGTGAAATCCCGGACATCGCAAAACATCAATGTAAGCTCCCGGACCTCGCCTCCGAGGACCAGCTTTTCCGGGCTGGCAATGATGCCTTCAACGACGGCTGGTGCAAGATAGCGGCTAAACGCGCTGCGGATCTCCGCGCGCTGCGTTGCGACCTGGCGGTAAATATAGAAGGTGGTCCCAACCGTCAAAACGAGCAGCACAAACGAGGGGTAGACAGGATCAAATAGGAGGTCCCAATACCGGAACGCGATCCAGCCGGCGGCAACGATAACCGCGAGAAGCATGGCGCCGAGACCGGCAGCCAAGCCGGGAGTGAGGCGCGGCAGCGTCAAGGCCATCACCAGCCCTAACACGGCGACGAGGCTTTGCTCGCCTGCTAAGGCGTAATCTGGACGCGTGAGTCTCAGTCCGGCAAGAATATTCTCGATCGTCTGCGCCTGGATCTCGACACCCGGCACCGCGCTATCCAGAGGCGTCGACCTGAGGTCGAGAAGCCCTGGCGTGCTCGTCCCAATGAGAATGATGTTGCCTGAGATTTGGCTTTCGTCGACGTCCCCGGCCAAGAGTTTCCAGGCCGGAATGAAGGCTGATGGGTTGGTCTGGCGAAATTTAAGCGTAAGGGCCCCGGCCGCGTCGGTCGCTACTTCGATTTTCCCGATGCGTATGTGATTGAGGCCCGTGCGCTGTCCAAATGCGGTCTCGCCGCTTGCGTTTGAAGATTTTAAAACATAGGTGGAAGCACCCTGCGCCACCCGCAAGGCCTCCGCTGCCAGCGATGGTATGATCCGCTCGCCGTCACGGAAAAACAGCGGCACCTCGCGCACCACGCCGTCTCGATTGGGCAACAGATTCATGGACCCGATACCCTTCGCCGCAGTATCCAATCGCGCCAGGTTGCTTTGAGCTCCGGCGAAGGCCGGCAAATATTGCTTGGGATCATCGCCGGCAAACGCAAAACCGCATTTTGGAGCAAAGGCCAAGGCGCTCCGCTCGTTGGTCAAGATAACGGACAAAACGCTCGGCGCCGCATCGATTGCGGCTGCGAATGTTTCATCGTTGGTTGGATAGCCTGTGGTGCTGGGGAGCCGTTTTGCCAGATCGGATGGCAGCCCTTTCGTAACCTCTTCATAGGAGGTGCGGTCGGCCTCCGCAAACAGAACGTCGAATGCGACCGCTGCCGCCTTGCGCTCGGTAAGGCGGACAACAAGGTCGCGCATGATCGTGCGCGGCCACGGCCACTGCCCAAAACGAGCAATGGATTCCGAGTCGATATCGACAATACGAACTGGCAAACTGGGATCATAGGGCTGCGGCGCCAATCGCTGATAGGCATCGAAAGCGATCAACCGCAGCGCTTGGACAAAGAACGGATCGGCCTGGCGCAGCAGCACCGCGAGCACCAGAAATCCGCACACAAGCGGGAGGTAAAGGCGGCTAATTCGTGTCTCTAGGCGGCGCAAGTCCTAATACCCGATTCCAAACCCGGAGAGAAAAAAAGGGAGTGAGATAATGGCCACACTTCTTGTCGCCGCGCCACGCAAAAGCAAGATTATGAACGGCGGTGCATAGGTCAAGGAACGCGGCGGGTGTGCCGCCGCGTCTCTTAGGCTCTGTAAATAAAGGGATTGACGGCGGGATCGTAGCCTGATTCCGCTATCATTGTTCAAGTTTTTGGTGCAACTGGAATCAGCTGGCGCGCCGATGGCCACGTGCGCCACCCGAAGGCGTCTCCGGTGTAAGTTTCGCTGATGGAAACGAAAACGCGAGACGGGATGCCTGAGGCGCCGCCGCAAAGCCATTGAGCCGCAAAGCCATTGAAAAGACTTGTTTGAATGTCTCGTCACGACATGCAACGCCACGGCACACGGCTGCTTTGCCAATATGCTTCTAGGAACGGTGGGACGCCATGAAGCTGCAATGTTACGCCCTGCATGACTTTGCACCTAGGTTGATTGCTGCACCTGCTCAACGCCAATGGATGGACGAATTTGTCGACCGCCACGCGTATCCTGCCTGCCGCTGTCGATCGCCAATGCTCACGGTTGCGAGAGATATAATCAAGGTGAAACGTGACGATGCCACGCGAGAAATTCGACCGACAGAAATGCTCGATTGGCTGGCCGCCCGGTAAAGCCTTAAGCGCCCGAACTGCAACATCCCCCACAGTTGAGCCGCCATTCCATTCAACCTCGATCTTAGCTGGGCAAAGCGCCTCCCAGCCGTGAGCATTGGCAATCGACAGCGGCAGGCAGCGATACGCGTGGCGGTCGACAAATTCGTCCATCCATTGGCGTTGAGCAGGTGCAGCAATCAACCTAGGTGCAAAGTCATGCAGGGCGTAACATTGCAGCTTCATGGCGTCCCACCGTTCCTAGAAGC
>JBPYDY010000011.1:0-3730 GCA_051986155.1 Methylocella sp. | reverse complement strand
GGCTGCGTCGCCGAAGTGGTCATGGAAGACAAATTGATCGAGCAAATGAAGAATGGCAAAAAGGCCACCTTCATCATCTTTCAGACGCCCGAGGAAGGCATCGGCATTCCGCTGTCCATGTCAGGGTTTAAGGAAGGGTTCGATGCCTTGCCGTAGGTTGGCCGGGAAATTAGCGCCGCGGTTGCCGCGTTGCATCCCCAAATGCTTTGTTGCCGCGCTGGTGATTTTGGGACTGGCTGGCTGCGGCAGCCACCTTGGCAGTGTCGACCCCCCGCAATCGCCTGATGCGAGCAGCCCGCCTGGTGCGAAGCTTCTTGCTGGCCTGCTGGGCTTGAAAAGCACCGCGGCCGCGAGCGACAGCGCCGCGGCAACTCCCGAGAAGGAGCGGCACATCTCTTGCCCGGAGGTTGCCATTCTCGAAGGAACCGAGGCAAGCCGGGCCTATGCGGGATCCCCGCCCTCGGGCGCAAATTTGCGCTATCAATATTCCATCACGGAAACGGCCCGGGAATGCGCGCTCAACGATGGTCAATTGGCATTGAAGATCGGGGTCACGGGCAAGGTGCTGCTTGGCCCCGCAGGAAGCCCGGGGAGCTTTACGGTGCCGGTGCGCATGGCCATTCTCCGCAAGAAGGATAGCGAGCCCGAGTTGAGCAAACTCTATCACGCCACGGTGAATGTCGGTCAAAGCGAGACGCAAGCGGAATTTTCCATAGTTTCCGAATCGCTTCACATCCCTTTCATCCAAGACCACGCCGAACAAGACTACACGATAAGGGTTGGGATCGACGAGGGACCACCCAAGGCCGAAAAACCACATAAAGGCGTCAAACGCTGATTCCGCTCCGGCGGCAAATAGCGTTTGCGCCCGGCAGGCGATAATCGCGGCCGGGTCCACCGGACCGCAACCGGTCGACGGGTTGGGCGCAACTACACGACCGCACGAGTTTTCAGGGCGTGGTGGGCCAGAGTTTTGCCCAACGACCAGACCGCGCCCGGCACGCGATGGCTCTCGGCGATCACCGTGTCAAAAGCTTGCTCGATCCAGGCGCAATCACTTTCCGTAATGACGAGGGCAGGAAGCAGCTTTATGGTGTGGCTTGCATGGCCCGCGACCTGGCAAAGAATCTTATGATCCTTGAACAAGGGGATTGTTATGAGCTGGCAAAAGAGGCCGGCGCTCGCCGCCTCGAGGAGCGTCCAGGCGGCCTTGAGTTTCAACGACTGCGGAGGCCCGAACTCGATGCCGATCATCAGCCCTTTGCCGCGCACGCTTCGCACGAGTTCGTAACGTTGGGTCATCGCCCCAAGGGCGGCAAGAAGCCGCTCCCCTAGCTCAGCGGATCGTTGGACGAGCCCTTCGGATTCGATGACCTCCAGCGCCGCAAGGCCCGCTGCCATCGCAAGATCGTTTTTCCCAAAAGTCGAGCCATGAATCACTGCCCGGTCCATGCGGTCGAACATTCTGTCGAAGATCGCTCTCCGGGTTAAAACGGCACCGACCGGCACATGACCGCCGGAGAGAGTCTTGGCGAGCAAAACCATGTCGGGCTCAACACCCCAATGCTCGACGGCCAGGAATTTTCCTGTCCTCCCAAATCCGGTTTGGATCTCGTCGGCGATAAACAAAGTTCCGTATTTACGGCATAAAGCTTGGACGCCACGAAGATAAAGGTCGGCCGGCACGTTGACACCCTTGCCTTGGATGGGCTCGACAAGGAAGGCTGCGACATTTCGTCCCGAAATGGCTCTTTCGAGCGCGGCGAGGTCGTTGAACGGAATGGAAGAAAAGCCTGGCAGCAGGGGTCCAAACCCTTGCCGGAAGATCTCGTCCCCGTTTGCCGACAACGCGCCATAGGTCAGGCCATGAAAAGCGTGATCGCAGTAGACAATGCCGGGGCGTCTCGTGGTGCGCCGCGCAAATTTTATTGCCGCTTCGACCGCCTCGGCGCCGGAATTCGCGAAGAACACCTTGTCGAGAAACGGAACAATTCTGACCAGGCGCTCGGCGAGAAGGCCCGCAAGGAGGGACAGATCCATCTGCACAAGATTGGCAAGGTCGCTTGCGAGAACCTGCGTTAAGGCTTCGCGCACCAAAGGATGGTTGCGGCCGATCCCGAAAACGCCAAACCCGCTGAGTAAGTCGAGGTAGCGGTCGCCGGAGCGATCGAACAAATATTGGCCTTGGCCCGATTGAAAGGCAACGTCGAAGCCCAGGGTGCGCAACACCCGCACCATCATCCCATTGAGATGCTGGCTGTGCAGACTGTAGCGCTCGGCCTCGCGGCTGGCCAGCATCTCGCCGATATCGAAACGCCGCCCTGAATGGCCGAATGTTGTTTTCTGAATGTTTCCCATATCCGGGCCAGCTTGAGCGGTTCGTTGGTAGGGTGGCGTCCCGGAAGGGACTCGAACCCCCGACCTACGGTTTAGGAAACCGCCGCTCTATCCTGCTGAGCTACCGGGACGAACGCCAAATTCTCGGCTTTTCTCTACTGCACCGGGCCTTGTCAACAAGCCTGGCGAGGAATGCCCTCTCTAACGAGGCCCTGCGAGGCGGCCAGCGACCTTGGCCGAGCTTTGGTTCAGCGCTTTGTTTCGAGATAAAGGCAGATTGCCTGCGTCCGGTTGCGGACATTGAGCTTGCCAAACAGATTGCGCAAATGAAATTTGACGGTATTAACCGAAACGCCGAATTCGCGCGCGAGCTGAGCATTGCTTTGGCCGGTTTCCAACGCCGCAAGCAGATCGCGCTCACGGTGCGTCAGACTCATGATGGGATCCGGGCGCGCCCTGTTGTCGACGAAGGGGAACACCATATCACCGGCCGCCACCGCAGCGAACACCTCGAGCAGCCGTTCAGGAGGCGAAAGCTTGCTTAGGAAACCGGCCCCGCCGAGCCTCCATGTTTCGGCAGGAGCGGCTGGATTCCTCGTGCCGCTGTAGACCACGATTTTTGGCGAGCCGGGGCGCCTGGCAAGTGCCTGGAGAATGTCGGGAGCGCGCAGCGGCGGCAACTCCCAGCCGATGACCCCCAACCTAACCGGATGATGAGCCAATGAGTTGAGAAATCGTGTCCCATCACTTTCCTTCAGCAGAAGATTGAAGCGAATGTCGCCGGTAAGAAGCGCTTCGAGCGCCCGTAGAACCATCGGGTTTTTATCGGCGATGGCTACGCTGACCGGAAAGATCGATTGAACCCGCTCGTCCAGCTCACTACACGCTGCGAATTGTTCCGCGATCAAGCGGGAGTCGCTTGCGACCACCACCTCTTTGCCGTCCCCCACCGGAACGTCCCTGGTCAGGGAGGCGCGTTCGCGGTAGGATTGGGTCAGATTTAGTTGAATATGTCTTGCTCCAATCCTTACAGAAGACTCTTGAGCCAAAGGATTCTCCCCAGGTACTCAATTTTTTGGCATGAAGAAATTTTAGTGGGCACGACCTAACCCGTGCAGACACCTTACTCCGCCGGCCCCTGCGCGGCCGGCGAAAGGTTGCGCAAATACCCAACGACCTGCCGAATCAGACACCGGACCAAATATCCTAGCGAAGCGCTAGGGGCTTTGGTCGTGTAGGGCTGCGCAAGGCTCTTCCGCACCCAACGCCTTATTTGGACCGCCCGTCGTTATCCCAGTTTAAAGCGAAAGGCACAAGCCCAAGGGCAACGCGCGCCTCGCTTCGTTGGCAAATGTTTAACCGTCAATAATTAATCATACTAGGAATACCGATG
>JBPYDY010000010.1:0-4078 GCA_051986155.1 Methylocella sp. | reverse complement strand
CGAGTGAGCGCGCGCAAAGAGACGCCGGCGCGGGCCGCCAGCTGACGCAGCATCGCCCGCGAGGGGAAAGTTTTTAAATATTCGATGACATGCGGCTCGATGCCGGCGTTGCGGATGAGGCCAAGTGTGTTGCGCGACGTGCCGCAACGCGGGTTGTGGTAGATAATCACGTCCATCGGGTAGGGTGCCTCCTGTTCAAGGGTGCGTTGCGCCGGGAAATTGGCGAGCGGCCCGATAATAACTTGGAAATCAGCGGAGGCAAGGGATTGGCGCCAGGCTCAAGCCGTCCGGTGGCCGCGTGCCCAGAGGAGGTTCGCTTGCCTAAGCTCAATCGGTATGTTGCGTTGCAGCTGTTTATCTATCATCGCGCGAACTGAAACCATTCGACGCGCATCCAGTGCCATCGATTTCCCGGACACCCCATGAGCAAGCAAGAGAAAACCCTATTCATGACTTTTCTCATGACCCCCGACATGGCCAATTTCTCTGATCACGTCCACGGGGGCGTAATCTTAAAGTTGCTTGACCAAGTCGCCTACGCCTGCGCGGCGCGCTATTGCAAGAATTATGTGGTTACGGCCTCGCTCGACCAGGTGATCTTTAAGGAGCCGATCCGGGTCGGCGAGCTCGTAACCTTCAAGGCGAACGTCAATTATGTGGGCCGGACCTCGATGGAGGTCGGGATCAAAGTCATCGCCGAGAATCTGACAACGCAAGAGTCGCGTCACACCAACTCCTGCTACTTCACGATGGTCGCCAGGAAAGAAGACGGCAGCCCCTGCATCGTTCCTCCGCTCCAAATCGAAACCGAAATCGAACGGCGGCTCTTTCAAGCAGGAAAAATGCGTAAGGAAATGCGCCAGGAGATCATGGAGTGAAACAAGGCCCTTCATGTCGGCATCCCGGAGTGAGGCTCGGCCAGGTGCGGCAGCCTTCCGGCTTATTTTCCGGTGACAAGCACGATTTTGCCGACGTGCGCGGACCGCTCCATCAGCTCATGCGCATCGCGCGCATTCTCAAGCGGGAAAGTCGCGTGGATATACGGCTTAACTAGGCCCTTTTCCAACAGCGGCCAAACTTTTTCGCGCAGCGCCGCGGCGATTTCCGCCTTCTGCGCGACGCTCCTGGCGCGTAAGGTCGAGCCGGTCAACGTCAGGCGGCGCAGCATGATGGGGCGCATATCGAATGTCTCGGCGAACGGCGATTGCAAGAAGCCGATTTGCAGCAGACGGCCTTCGAACGCCATCACCTTTAGATTGCGCTGCAGATAAGGGCCCCCCACCATGTCGAGCACGACATCGACGCCGGATTTTCCAACAACTTTTTTGACTTCCTCGACAAAATCCTGAGTTTTGTAGTCGATCGCAAAATCGGCGCCGAGCGTCTTGCAGAAGGCGCATTTCGCACTCGAACCGGCGGTCGCGATGACAAGCGCGCCGAATTGCTTGGCGAGCTGAATTGCGGTCGCGCCGATGCCGCTCGATCCGCCATGCACGAGCAGCGTCTCACCTGGTGAGAGCCTCCCCCGGGTAAAAACATTGTCGAAAACGGTAAAATAAGTTTCCGGAATGCCTGCCGCTTCGACCAGTCTCAATTGTTCGGGAACCGGCAGGCAAAGGGAGGCATGGGCGAGCGCATGTTCGGCATAGCCGCCCGATCCGACGAGCGCGCAAACCTCTGCCCCTTCTACCGGCGCGCTTACCTTCTCGCCGCGGGCGATGACGCGGCCGGCGATTTCGAGGCCAGGGACAGCGGTCTCGGGGGGAAGCGGGGGATAAAGGCCTTGGCGTTGCAGGCAGTCGGGACGGTTAACGCCTGCTGCGGCGACCTCGATCAAAACTTGCCCAGGGCCCGGCTTGGGAATTACCGCTTCGCCAATTCTAATGACGTCAGGTCCGCCATGGCCCTCAAAATAGACCTGCCGCATCTTCGGCATGTTGTTCGCCTGGCTTATCAAACAAAGACGGGCGGCAGACGCCGCCTAAGCGGGCCTTATGAAGAAATAGACCGTCAGCGCAAGACCCACCCCGACCACAAAGCCTTTCACGAGCTTGGCCGGCACATGGCGCGCGGCGTGAAGGCCCGCATAGCCTCCAGCAACCGCGGCGACCGCCACAATCGCCGTCCATCGCCAGTGGACCACGCCGGCGATCATGAATGTCACCGCCGCCGAGGCGTTCATCAACGCCGAAAGCAGGATTTTCACGCTGTTCATCAAATAGATGTCGCGCAGCCCAAAGAAGGTCAGGGTGGCGAGCATCAAAATGCCGATGCCGCCGCCAAAATAGCCGCCATAGATCGCAACAAGCCCCTGAGCAACATACACGCCTCTTTGGCTTAGGCGGAGCTTTTTTGCGTCGGCGATCAAAAAATTGCCGCCCGCGAATATGAGCGTCGCAAAAAGAATGAGCCAAGGGACGAACCGGCTAAAGATCGTCTGCGGGGTAAGGAGAAGCAGAAGACCGCCGAGAATGCCGCCGGTCAGGCTGATCGCCGAGAGAACCGGCACGTTGACGGCTTTGTCTGCCGATGCTCTGCGGAGGCCATCGCGCGCGGCAAATCCGGTCGTGATCTGGGCGGGGAAAAGCGCGACCGTGTTCGACGCATTAGCGTCGATTGCCGGCAACCCTGCGGCGATAAGTGCGGGGAAGGTCAGAAAGGACCCGCCGCCAGCGACGGCATTGATGAAGCCCGCCCCGAAAGCCGCGAGCGTAACAAGGGGAACAAGCATCGCTCGCCTTTCCTGCGGCATTATGCCATAGCCCCAATGGGCTAAGAAATTCGAATTGCGCAAAAAACCTCTTGTCAGGCGCGGGCTGGAATTGTCCTGTTTCCCCGGGGAATACCGGGGGGTACCGTGGCGGACAAGGCGGATCTGATTGCCGCTATCTACGACGCGATCATCGACCCGTCCCAGTGGGACGAAGTCGTCAAACGCATCGTCGAAGAAACAAAGTCATTCCAGGGCAACTTAGTTCTGCAACAGCCCGGCGCTGGAAACCTGACCGCGCTCTACAATGTCGATCCAGTCCTCGCCGATGCCTACGCCCGCACCTATCACAAAGACGACCCTCTCAACACGCCGGAATGGAGTATTGCACCGGGCCAGGTGCGGGATTGCTCCTACACTCAAACCGAGAGTTTTAAGGCTTCGGGCTACTACAACGAATTTGTCCGCCCACAAGGTTGGGTCAATCTAGTCGTCACTGGTCTCGCGCGCAGCCCCAATGGGTTCGCACTTTTGGCCCTTACAAGATCGCCCGCTGCAGTTTGGGTGGAACCCGCGGAATGGCACCTCTTGGAAACCCTAGCGCCGCATTTGCAGCGGGCGGCATCGGTCCATCGGCTTCTTTCCAGGGCCAGAGCCACAACGGACTCGCTTGGCGCGGCGGTCGAAGCGGCCGGTTTTGCGATCTTTGTTTTGACGCAGGATTGCCGTGTCATCTTTGCCAACGCCAGGGGCGAGGACCTCGTGCGGTGTGGCATGGGCTTGCGCGATGAGCGCGGGCGACTTTCGGCCTTCAGCGCGGCGGGGGCGGTGCGCCTCACCGCGCTCGCGCGCCAGGCGGAGCGGCCCGCACGCGCCGCGGGCGATATCGGCGGTACAATTGACCTAAGCCTCGGAGAAGATCGCCCGCCGCTACTCGCCCATGTCTTTCCGATTGGCCCAAACCGCACGCTGTCAATCCTCGATATCGACAGGCCGGCCGTGGCCGTATTCGTCGTTGATCCTTCTGCCGATTTTCGTAGGCAAATCCAGCATTTCAGCACAAGATTCGGGCTCACCTTCGCCGAGACGCGCGTTCTCGGCGAGATCATCGGCGGCAACGGGCTTCTCGCCGCCGCCGCGAAACTCAAAATTACTGAAGGAACGGCGCGCATTCACGCAAACCGCATTTTTGGCAAAACCGGCACCCCGCGCCAGACGGAGCTTATCCGCCGGTTTTTTGAGACTGCGTTCCCTGGCGTGCTGGCCAGCGTCTAAATTTCTAGCAAATTAAAATCGTTTTATTTTCCTGCCATATAAGGTTCCTTAGGTGCCAATGCTGCGGCATTATGTCATAGCGCAAATGGGCTA
>JBPYDY010000009.1:0-4701 GCA_051986155.1 Methylocella sp. | reverse complement strand
TCGTACCGCGCTGCAAATTATTGAACATTATGCTCTGTAATCATAAACTACTTCACCGACCATCACTGCAATGGCTTGAGATCGCCCAGCATCGTTGGAAGCAGCTCGGCAACCGTCGGGTGGATGTGCATTGCTTTTTGCATTACAGTGTACGGGGCCTTGGCATACATCAGATCAAGAATGGTGTGGATCACTTCGTCGCCGCCCACGCCCAGGAGCGACGCTCCGAGAATGAGCTTCGTTTCTTGATCAACGAGGATTTTCATAAAGCCCTGCGTCTCGCCTTTTTCAACGGCTCGCCTGACCCGTTCCATCGGCATGCTTGCGATAAGCGCGGGCCGCCCAGAGGCGCGCACTTCGGCCTCCGTCATTCCGGCCCGGCCCAATGGCGGATCGGTATAGAGATTATAGGCGGTTATGCGGTCCGTAACATGGCGCTGCTCATTGCCTAACAAATTCGCCGCAACAATCTCGAAATCGTTGTACGATGTGTGGGTGAAGGCGCCGCGGCCGTTGCAATCTCCAAGAGCCCAAATATTGGGCACATTCGTTTGAAGGAAATCATCGACCTCGATATAGCCTTTTGCATTAACGGCGATGCCTGCATTGTTGAGCGCGAGATCGTCCGTATTCGGCCGCCTGCCTACCGCAAGGAGCAAGTGCGAGCCGGTGATCTTGTCTGGGCCCTCAGAGCAACCAAGCTGCACCAAAATTTCTTTTCTGGTTTTCGCCACCGAAAGGCATTCCGCGCCAGCGCGCACGCAGATGCCTTCGCGCTTGAAGATGGCGGTCACAGCTTCCGAAACGTCTTCGTCCTCGCGTGCGATCAACCGGGGAGCCAGTTCGACTACCGTCACCTCGCTTCCGAAGCGACGGTAGATTTGCGCAAATTCCAAGCCGACATAGCTGCCGCCGATGATGATGAGATGGCGAGGGAGAAAGTCCACGTCCAGCATGGAACTATTCGTCAGATAATGGACGTGGTCGAGCCCCCCTATCTTTGGCACAAGCGCCCGGCCACCAACATTGATGAATATTTTGTCGGCGCTTAATAGCTTATCCCCAACCGCCACCTCCCTGGGAGAAACAAATCGAGCCTGATCTTCATAAACTGTGCATCCTTTCAGGCTTTTGAGATATGCTTCGAGGCCGGTTTTCGATTTGCCCGAAACCGCGTCTTTACGGGCTTTCACGGCCCTCATATCTACAGCAACGGAGCCGCTGATCGTTACACCGAAGTCAGCCGCGCGCCGCGCCAGACGCGCGGCATAGGCGCTTGCCACCAGGGTTTTGGTTGGAATGCAGCCGGTGTTGACGCAAGTCCCGCCAAAAAATTTCCGCTCGATAATGGCAACATCCATTCCGGCTCCAGCGAGTCGCCCGGCCAAGGGGGCCCTGCCTGTCCAGTCCCGATGATTATGGCATCGTGCTTGACCATGGCGTCCCCTTCCTGCCTGGATAGGCCGGCCGAGTGCGGTTGCGCGGATAATTCTAACCGTCCAGCTGTGGGTAGTGGCGGAATATCCCTTGCTCGTTGAAAGGCTGGCGTCGATTGCTCGCGAGATAAGCACGAATGTGCGGGCGCTCCGCGATCGCGCGATGCAAGGCCGAGATGCGCGGAAACTCGGCGAGGACTTGGTTCATTCTTCGCGGAAAAGCGTAGGCGAGGCCTTCGACCAGCTGAAAAAGCGATAGATCCGCGTAAGTCACGGCGCGGCCAACAAGCTGCGCGGGGCCATCAGGATTGCGAGACAGTATGCGCTCGAACCAGATAAGATATTTTGGTATGCGGTCTTGCCGGAAATGTCTGGCGCGGCGCATGGCTTCGGGTTTCTGGTCTTCGTAATAAAGATCGCCGCTTATGGGGTGGTGGGCGTCATGGGCCTCGCCGACAAGATCGGCGATGGTCAGCTGGATCTGATGGACCCAGAGACGCTTTGCTTCATCGCTTGGAGCAAGCCCAATGCGGGGACCGAGATAGAACAAGATGTTGGCGGTCTGGCCGATCACTGTACTTCCATCCTTCAAGAACGGCGGGGCAAACGGCGGGCAGGCGATGTCTTCCCGCTCGAGGAAGGCCATAATGGCAGGGGCGCCGCTCCCTTCGCTTTCCGGCTTGCGGGCGATATCGATGTAGTCGGCTCCTGCCTCTTCCAGCGCCAGCCGCACGAACTCGCCGCGTCCCTGAATGCCGGGCCAGTAGTAAAGCTCGTAAGCCATCGGAAATCTCCGGGCAGGCTCGCTGTTCTCCCGCGCTCGCTGAGCCAAAACCATACCGCACCGCAAGAGCAAGGATGGGACGCCTCTTCACATAGAGGGCCGCTAAGCCTCGACAAGATAGTCATAAACGACCTCGCCGAGGCCAAGCGTCAGATCGGTAAGGAAGTGGCTGGCGGAAACCACTTCCCGAACCGGCAGGCGGGCAACATCGCACATGGAATGCTCGAATAGCTCTATGGCGGCAGGCCCGGACCATGCGCCTTTCAGCGTGACGTCCTCGAGGTAGTAACGGACGAGCTCGCAAATGCGCGGGGTGCAGTCGACATGCGGAATGATCTTGATCATGAAGGCGGGCTTGGCGAGGCTTTTGAGTAAAGGCGCCGGATCGAGCTCGCGGTGCTTATACCCCATGGTGGCGGAAACGCAGAGAACCGAGCCGTAATGCAAGGTGCATACGACCGTCTCGCTTTCATGCGTGATCTTTGGTGTTGCGAGCTTTTTTGGAAAGCCCCAAATCTCGCGCCCGCCGGCGATCGGCGCATTGTCGTCGAGATACATGGCATGCACATAGCCGCCCTCCTGCACCGTGCCATCCTTTGCGCGAAAGCGCACGGGAATCACCTGCCCGGTCTCGGTGTAGTCGCCAAAGCCGGTCGAATCGGGCATGCGGATGAACTCATAGTTGACGATGTCCCCTACGGCCTCGAGCGGCTCGGGCACGACCTCGCGGATCACTGCGGGATCCGAGTGGTAGCTGATGACCACGAACTCGCGATTATAGAATTTATAGGGTCCCGGAGGATAAGCAGGATCGGTGAGCGGCATGGCGAAGGCTTTCGCACGGACGTCAAAGAGCTTCATGGCCTGGAACTCCATCTCCATAGAATCCGGTTTGATCGAGGAGGCCGGCTTCCCCTCACCTGCCGCCGCAAGCTGAAGCATTCCCGCAGCATCGAGCATGACCTAGCCCACGGCTGGATGACGACAAGATGACGTGCTCATCACACCGAACGCGAACTTACGTAGCCGTTCCCGCTGAACCTTTTTCGGCCGTGAGCGCCCTTAGAAGTGCCTGAGCCGCAGCGGTCGACGATGCTGGATTCTGTCCGGTAACGAGTCGTCCATCCACGAGGACAAAACTCTGCCAATCAGCAGCTTTTTCATACAGGCCACCCACTCGCTTCAGCTCGTCCTCGACGAGGAAGGGCACAACATTAGTGAGATGAACAGCGTCTTCTTCACCGTTTGTAAAGCCCGTCACTCGCTTGCCCTTCACCAGCGGCGCACCTTTGTATGTGGCCTTGTGGAATACTGCAGGCGCATGGCAGACCGCGGCAACTGGCTTTCCGGAATTGTAGAAAGACTCGATCAAAGCGATCGAGACAGGGTTGTCGACGAGATCCCACATGGGACCGTGTCCACCAACATAGAAGATCGAATCGTGGTCATCCGATTTCACGTCGGCCAGTTTAACGGTCTGCGACAGTGCCTGTTGCGCAACGGAATCTCGCTTAAACCGCGCCATCGCGTCGGTTTGATTTTCAGGTAGGTCGCTTTTCGGATCGATCGACGGCTGCCCGCCCTTCGGTGAGGCGAGAGTTAATTCGACGCCGGCGTCTCGAAAAACAAAGTACGGTGCAGCAAACTCTTCCAGCCAGAAACCAGTCTTGCGGCCAGTGTTGCCAAGTTGATTGTGCGAGGTGAGTACCATCACAATCTTCATTGTTTTCCTCCTTCTGACTCCCCGTATCTGACCGGCGCGCCCTAGTCACGGCCGTCTACGGCAAGGTCGAAAGTGAAGACGCCGTCTCCTCCATTTGGCCGTTGCAATACCTCAGGATGGCGCAAGGTGTGGACGGTATCGTTGTAGCCCGATTTCCAATGCTCCTCCATCGTCCGGCGGGAGAATTCGTAATCCTTGGATGCGCCTTCATATTTTCTGGAACGATAGATCAGATGCACGATGTTGTAGACCTTTTCGTCTGCAACAGAGGCAAGCAATTCCGCTTCCTCGGTCTGCCGCAGCTCACCCGGGATCCGCTCAATAAGCTTTGCGGCCGCGCGGCGCAATTTCTGCATCTTCTTGAACTGATCTGTCGCGGCTCGGGTGCGACTCGAATAACGAATCTCCTTTTGGCGCGTTTCCGATTCAATAAGGTTGCGCGGGATTTCGCCCCGTGCGTTCCAAAGATCGATCTGAAATGCAAGCGTATCCTTGCGCGGCTCACTGTCGAGGACCCATTGCAAAGGCGTATTCGACACAAGGCCACCGTCCCAATAATACTCGCCCTCAATTTCCGAGGCCGGAAAACCTGGCGGGAGCGAGCCGCTCGCCATCACATGCGCAGGGGTGAGGTCGCAACATTCATTGTCAAAATAGACAAAATTGCCGGTGCGCACATTGACCGCGCCGACGCTCAGATGCGTTTCCCCCGAATTGATCCGGTCAAAATCCACTAATTGCGCAAGAGTCGCTTTCAA
>JBPYDY010000008.1:0-3591 GCA_051986155.1 Methylocella sp. | reverse complement strand
GAGCCCCCTCGAAAAGCGGACGCGCCTGTGCATAGGCTCCGAGCGCGCCTTGCCTATATGAGCCAAGCCGATCCAGCAAAGAGGCGCTCTTTTCCTCGGCGCCCCTAGACGGAGTGGCGTCGCTGCCGACAAGCACCAGCGCCAATGCATCGAGCCGCCGCGCGCGGCCAGCTTGTTGGATCATTAAAGACCCCGCTTGGATAGACTGCCGCCATGGCTTCGATGAGCGTGCGCACTGCGTCTTCGCGCGCTTCCCCTTGTGCCCGCGCCGCCGCGACCTCGCGCACCAGCCGGTGCAGGCGAATGCAATCCGTCGTGAGCGAAGGATCGCGCTCATCCGCGATGATTTCCCGGTCCACAAGTGCGAAGGTCCGCAGTGCCGCCACTGCCTCATCGAGACCGTCCTCGGCGAGCGCGGAGGAAAGCGGCTCGCCAAATTTTTCCCGCGCTTCCGAAAACAAAAAGAGCGGGATAGGCTCGGGCGCGAGAAGCGCCGCATGGACGATCAATGGCTCGGCGGCCGGATGCAGCTTTGCCGCTTCGTCGATCGCGAGCACAAAGGTTTTTGCCACCGTCCGCCCGCCATGATACTCGCCGGGCGCATCCTTGCCTGTATCAAGTAACCGCACCGGCGCCGCCTCGAAACGCTTTTTGTAGTCTAGGAACGAAATACCCAGCCGGTCGCAATAAGAGGCCGCCTGCTCACGGGCGAGCGGCAACCCGCCCAGCGCCTCCGACAAAGCCTCTGCCGGTGCGCGCTCGGCCCCGCGGCCGGTGCGGGCAATGAGATAATCGGCGCCGATTTCCTTCGGCCAAAGCGGCAGTTCCAAGGGCTCCGCAATGCGACACCAGGCATGCGCGTTTGAGGTCACAAGCGCTTTTGCTTCGCCGCCCAGCGGCAGATAGGGTCTGAGCGAGGCCGCATCCACCGCATTGTCATAGATGAGCAAGAGCCCTTCACCTTCGCCGCGCAAATGCTCCGAGACGGCGGCGAGCGCTTCCTCCTCCTTGGCGTCAGCGCTAACCCAGTTGAGCCGCACGCCGAGAGCGGCGAGATCGGCGCGCATGGTGGAGTCTGTTTGCGCCCGGATCCACCAGATGGCGCGGTACTCGCCGCGATGTTTTTCGGCGTAGGCGGCGGCAAGCGTCGATTTGCCCGCGCCGCGCAGCCCGTGCACCACTGTGACCGCATGGCCTTTGAGAGATTCTCCGGTCTCTGCCAGCGCCGCGTCCCGGCCGAGAAAATGCAACGGAACTCTGATAGGGATGTTGGACAGTGCGAGCCGTGCACCGGGAAAAGCGGCGGCTACGGGCCGCGCTGGGGCTGGCTGCACGGCTGGGGCGCTACCCGGGAAGGGCATCGGCCCGGCGGGTTTTGCGGCGGGCGCTAAAAATGCCGCCAGCCGCGCCCGCGCCTCCTCTTCGCTTATAATTAGCCCCGCAAGATCACATCGCTTAAATTGAGCAAGCAAAGTCGGTGCTTTGCAATTTTCAATGAAAACCGGCAGCGCAAAATTCGGCCGGTCGGTGGCGGCGGCCCATTGCGCGGCGCGGCGCTCCCAGCTCGAATAGGGCTTTGTGAGATAAGTTTCGCTGATAACGCAGAGGATGTGATCGGCTTGCTCGTGTCGATCCTCCATCCAAGCCGCAATATCGCCGCCGCCAGAAATCTCCCATTCATGGATGCGCGGCATGTGGTGGAGCGCTTCCAGCTCCTGGCCGATCCAAAACGCCCAGTCTCGATCGCTCGACGTATAGCTGACGAAAATCTCCGCCATGCCCGCCCTCGCATCGCCGCCGCACCGCCTCACCGCACGCGTTCAAGGCGGATCGCCGAAACCATGCGGACGGCGCGTGCTGGGCGCAAATCACCCTCCACCACGAGTTGAAAGGGCCCGATGTTGGCGTCCAAAGGCGATCCGTCCATTCGATCCGCCAGAATCACCCGGTGATCAGCGCGCATCGCCGGGTCAATTCCGGCGAGATCGAGTGCAACCTTGTAGCCGTCGCGCGCCTCGATGATGACGACATCGGCGAGTTCTGCGCCGCGAATCCCCTTGCCAGAAGGAGCGCCGACTTTCGCCAGCACGTCGCCGAGCAGCGCGCCCTCAAAGACATGCGGAGCCCCGTGTTGATTTGCGCTAAGCTTGACCCGCGGAAGCGTGTCAAGCTCAGGCAGGGTCAGCGTCGATTTTTGACCATCAAGCCCTGTCAGTGCAACGCTAAGAGAACTCCTCGGCGGCGATGACGCCGCACGCAAGCCAAATGAGAGCTAAAAGCCCAAACACGACCTCATTGGCCGCAGTCCATCCTAAGCGCATTCAAAACCTGACGCTCAATTTTTCCGGACATCATCACCGCGATCCACCGTCGATCTGCCGGCCGGTCTGCGCGATCGCCTGCTGATAGGAGGGCGAAGCGTTCCAGGACTGGATGACGGCAAAATTGGCTTCACCAGGCTGGTATCCCGCGCCGGGCTGCCACCCATGGGCGCGCAAAAAATTGGCCGTCGAAGAAAGCGCGGCGGACGAGTTGTCGAGATTGCCGCCGGTGCCGTATTCGAGGACGGTCTTTGGCAAGAACTGCGTCTGGCCGACCTCGCCATGCATGGAGCCGCGCGTGCTTGGGGAGAAGATTCCGTGGTCAATCAGCGTCAGTGCCGCGTAGAGCTGATCGGTGAAATAGGCCGACCGGCGGCAGTCATAGGCGAGGGTCGCCACGGCCGACAGAGTATTTTGATTCCCGTGCTCTCTTCCGAAGCCTGTCTCCATTCCCCAAATGGCGATGAGCGGGCCGGCGGGGACGCCGTAGCGTTGCTCGATGGACGCGAACAGGGCCGCATTGGATTGCTTAAGCGCGCGCCCGCGTGCGGCGATGGCCGAGCAGCCACGCTTCGCGCAAAACTGTTCGGGCGGCAAATGCATGCTTCTCTGGCCGCGGTCAGCAGCGATGGTGGCGGATGCGTAATTCGCGCCCATCAGAGCCGCCATGGCCGAGGCGCTAACCCTTCCCCTCGCTTCCTCGGCGAACTGCCTCTTCCACGCCTCAAAGCCGGCCGGCCCGTTGCCGCACTGTGCGGCACCGGCCTTTCCCCCCATCCATGCAAGCGCCGCCAAGGCCACGGCCATGGCTAGCTTGAACTGCCCGCTCTTTGTCATGCGCAACTCCTTTCCACCCTATTTATGCCAGACGAAACGCCGGTTGGCCACCTCTGCCGGGATGAATCCTGATCACCGGCCCGCGCGCCCGTAAAGATCCGCGTTCCATCTACCAAACCCTGGCTGCGCTGGCCAGCCAGCCTGCTGCGGCGAGCGGCAGTGTCCGCCTCCCCCAAGGCCTCGGCGAGCGCATGGCAGAGCAAGCGGATGCGAGACTTTTACGACGGCCTCGCCCCGCCCCGGAGATAATTAAAGACCCGCGCGTAGCGGGCGATTTCTTCTGGCGGCCCCAAAAACTTACTCCGATTGTCGGAAAGTTTGACCGCCGGGCGCCCCTCGGCTTCAACCACCTTGCAGACGATCGAGGGCAGCGCCGCCGTCGTGCCAAACCTCGCCGGCCAGCAACCCGAAAAATCATTGGTGAGATTTGTTC
>JBPYDY010000007.1:0-8023 GCA_051986155.1 Methylocella sp. | reverse complement strand
ATGGGAAAATGATGAGCGAAGATCGGGGCCAGATTGTTGACGCCTACGCCTTGGGAATAACTCGGGGCATCGCGCGCGAGGAGATCGAATCGAGGCTTCGCCTCGACCCCGCCTTGCCGGCCAAAGCCGAGCTCTGGCAATCCCAGCGGCCGGCCTTCTCGCCCGGATTCTCGATGAGATGGGCTCTAACCAACCGGAGTTGGCAGGCACGGTTACCCGGTGCGCCGGCAGCGGCGTCTGGACCGAGATGGCGCCAGGCGTAATTTATACAGTCCTGTTCGACGACCCAGTCACCAAGCGGCGTTCGATGCTCATACGCGCCTTGCCGAGTGCCACCTTTGAGTCGCACGCTCACATCCAAGGCCACGAGGAATGCATTGTGCTCGAAGGCGATCTCTTAATTGGCGATCTCAGGCTAGGCCCGGGCGATTATCACGTTGCAGTGGCGGGAACCTCCCACCCGCGTATAAAGACGGTGTCGGGTTGCATTTGTTTTCAAACAGAGCCGCTTTAGGGTGCCCCGGTCAGATTGATTTTTGTTTGGCCCTCCGCCAGCATGAACTGCAAGTATTGATCGCCGGAACAAGGCGGGGCCTCAGCTGGCTTGCGTATGTCCCGCTCGAACGAGACAGCCTATTGAGGCGTTTGCCGAGCTTTGCCGAGTGAGCCATCCCAATGCTGGCCGCGCAGTATGCGTCTCTCCTCAGTCAGCGGCTTGCCTATGCCGCATTCGCAATTGCGTTGGTTGCCGGGATATTGCTTCTCTCCCTTCCTGTTGCCCGCTGGTTCCGGCGGCGGGTGAACACGCAGGAAGAAGGCAACGCCCCGCATCTAAGCATCGCCAAAAGCATTGCGCTTGCCAAGTGGCGCCGGCTTATGGTCATTCGCCGCGGCGATACCGAGCATGTCGTTATCACTGGTGGTCCAACTGACGTCGTTATTGAAACGATTTTGGATCACAATGGCCGCGAAACCTGTGAAAGCGATAGGCGGCAAGAGTTCGTGCCGAACGAGGCGCCTGCCCGGCCGATACGTGCCTATCTTGAGCTTGCGAGACGGCTGATCGGTGCCGAAGGCTTGTTACCGCTCGCCCTGCTATCTGGCGCTTCGGGAGCGGGGGCGGGAGCGATTTGCGGGCTATTTAGATTGGCGCTTGAAAAGGCTGACCAATTTCGCAGCTCCATTCCCTCATGGTTGCATGATGAGCCGCTTCTCGGCTGCGGGTTCATGATCGCCGGGGCTGCGGCAGCTGCAGCCTTCAGTTCCTTTCTCATGCGGCGATATAGGGTTCGCGCTTACGCTGCCGGGAGCGGCATTCCTCAAGTCGAGGCGGCAATCGGTGGCGATCTGCCTCCGGCACCTTTCGCTTTGTTGCCTGTCAAATTTTTTGGTGGCCTGCTCGCGATCGGGGCCGGCTTGGCGCTCGGCCGGGAGGGGCCTTGCGTGCAAATGGGTGCAACAATATCTCATCTAACCGGAAGAGCCTTTCACCGGAGCGCCGAGGACTGCCGCGTGCTGCTTGCGGCCGGCGCGGGAGCGGGGCTTGCCGCCGCGTTCAACGCGCCGCTCGCGGGCTCCGCATTTGTGCTGGAGGAGCTCCTTCGGAAGTTCGAACCGCGCAACGCAATCGCCGCACTTGGAGCTTCGGGCAGCGCGATCGTGGTCGCCCGGCTCTTCACCGGGCCGGCGCCAGATTTTACTATTGCTGCCGTTTCCTATCCGTCGTTCGACGATAATCTCCTATGCCTCTTGCTGGGTATCACCGCCGGCCTGCTCGGCACCCTTTACAACCGCACGCTGTTTGGCGCGCTCGCCATAGCCGACAGGTTTGCGCGCTGGCCGGCCGAAGCACGCGCCGCGATGATCGGTGCGGGGGCCGGAGCATTGGCGTGGTTTGCGCCAAGTTTAGCCGGGGGCGGCGAGGCGCTTACGCAGCAGGTGCTTGATGGCACCGAGGCGCTCGCTCTTCTACCCTTATCTTTGCGCTTCGCCTCGTTCTTGGCGCGGCCTCCTATGCAGCCGGAACGCCTGGCGGCCTGTTTTCACCTCTCCTCGCCCTAGGCTCACAGATGGGTTTTGTTTTTGGCGGGCTCCTCGGTGCTGGCCCACTTGGCACCGCCTCCCATGCGGTTAGCTTCGCGATCATCGGAATGACGGCTTTGTTCACAGCCATCGTACGGGCACCGCTCACTGGCATGATCCTTGTCACGGAAATGACCGCTAATTCGGTCCTTCTCCTGCCGATGCTCGCGGCTTGTTTTTCAGCGATGGCCATGGCCACCATCCTTCGTGAACAGCCGGTCTATGAGGCGCTCAAAGAACGGGTTGTGGCGCGCTGGAAGTAAAAGCGGGGTTGAAGCCGCTAAACCGCGGCTTATTCAAAGACCGCCGCATTGACAGATTGGGCATGACATTTTTTTAGTGGGCAGGCTACCCCGTGTGCGCGGCGTTCTCCGGCCTGCTCAGCCTTAATCTCAGCTCTTCGGCACGAGCACCGTAGCGACGACGTGAATGATGCCGTTCTTTTGGTTGACGTCGGCGATGGTCACGAAGGCCTTGCCGCCCTTGGCATCGATGATTTCGAGCCTGAGCCCGTCGTGGCGCACAGCCAGCTCCTCCCCTTCAACCGTCTTGTACACGGCCTCGCCACCGCCCTTCTTGATGGCAGCAACAGAATTCGCTGCGGAGATTTTTCCGGGAAGAACGTGATAGGTGAGCAACGCGGTGAGGGCCTGCTTATTTTCAGGCATCAAGAGCTTTTCGAGCGTGCCTTTGGGAAGCTTGTCAAAGGCTTTGTTGACAGGCGCGAAGACCGTAAACGGCCCCTCTCCTTCCAAAGTCCCGGCGAGGCCGGCTGTGTTGACGGCAGCAACAAACGTCGTGTGATCCTTCGAATTGGCCGCGTTTTCGATGATGTTCTTCGACGGGTACATCGGCGCGCCACCGACCTCCACGGTCATTTCGGCAACGGCAGGAGAGACAAGCGCTTTGCCCAGCGCGGCAATGCCAATCGCGGCGGCAAAAGCGAAGTTGCGAATGCCAGACATAAGAGTTGCCCGTGCCGTTTGCTGCCGGTGGGCGCAACGAGAAGCGCGGGCGCGAGTCAAAGCCCGGGCATTCGATGAGTTCAGTGTAGAGATCAACCGATCGGGTTCTGGCATAAGCTGCCAATTCAAAACAAGGTCCGGCTTTTGACCGCGGCGGCGAGCGTGCCTTCATCGAGGTAGTCGAGCTCGCCGCCAACAGGGACACCCAGCGCAAGACGCGTGATCTTGACTTCTAGGTCTGCCAATTGGCCGGCAATGTAATGGGCTGTAGCCTGTCCGTCCACAGTGGCGTTGACAGCGAGAATCACCTCCTTCACATGATCGGCCACAACCCGGTCAACGAGGCTTGCGAGATTAAGGTCCTTTGGACCGATGCCATCAAGCGGCGACAAGGTCCCGCCAAGGACATGATACCGCGCGTTGAGCGCGCCGGCGCGTTCGAGCGCCCAGAGATCGGCAACAGTTTCGACGACGACAAGCGTGTCACGATCACGCCGTTCTTCCCTGCACAGGGTACAGGGATCGCGCGTATCGGCATTGCCGCAGGTCCGGCAGGTCACGATGGTTTGCTGAACCGTACGCAGCGCGCCGGCAAGCGGCGCCAAAAGTTCGTCACGCTTGCGAATGAGATGCAGCGCCGCGCGCCGCGCCGAACGCGGCCCAAGCCCTGGCAGGCGCGCGAGCAATTGAATGAGTCGCTCGATCTCGGGACCCGCGACTCCTTCTCCCATCGCAGCTCAACCTCACCCCATCAGAAGGGCAATTTCATGCCTGGAGGCAGTGCGAGGCCGCCGGTCATGTCCTTCATTTTCTCCTCCAACAGCCGCTCGGCCTTCTTGCGCGCGTCTTCATGCGCGACGAGGATAAGATCTTCAAGCATCACTTTGTTGTCGGCGTTAAGGAGCTGGTCATCGATCGCCAGTGCTTTCATCTGGCCCTTTGCGGTTAGGGTCACCCGAATCATGCCGCCGCCCGCTTGCCCTTCGACCTCGATCCGCTCCAATTCGGCCTGCATTTCCTGCATTTTTGCCTGCATGGCCTGGGCTTGTTTCATTAGACCAAGCATATCGCGCATGATTCACTTCCCTTCGGTCGCAGCGAATTGGAAAGCCACAAGCTATCTCCGCTTAGGGCTCACCATCCATGCCATCGTAAAAGCCAATCTCGTCATTTGTTGCGCCGCCGCTCGTCTCCGCTTGGAGCGCAGACTGAACCGGTGCCGCATAGGGGCGAACCCCAACGATCTCGGCGCCGGGAAAGGCCGCGAGCGCGCTTTGGACGAGCGGATCGGATTGCACACCGGTCAAGATTTCGCGCGCCTTTGCATCTTTTTGCTCCTTGAGACTCGGCGCGCCAGGCGAATTTGAAACGGCTACCAGCCACCGACTGCCTGTCCATTCCTGCAGACGGTTCATGAGCGTGGGCGCAAGCCGCGGGGAAGCACCTGGCATCATCGAGAATTCGATGCGGCCTTGTTCGAAACGCACGAGCCGCACATCCCGTTCGAGCGCAAGCTGCAACGAAATATCCCGATGCCGGCCGGCGAGCGCGACAACATCCTCGAAGCATGAAAGTGAAATCTGCGGCACGGCCGGGTTTGGCTGCGGCTCGGGGGCAAGCGCAAAGCTCGCATTGCCCGCGGCCGAAGAGACCCGGGCATCCATCTGCGCTTCCGCTGGCGCCGGTCCATCCGGCGTGCCACCACTTGCAGCCGGAAGGAGCTTACGTATGGCCTCGCCTGGCGTCGGCAGATCGGCGGCAAAGCCGATCCGAACCAAAACCATGTCGGCGGCGATGAGCGGGCGCGGCGAATCTTTCACCTCGCGGATGCCTTTCAAGAGAAATTGCCAGGCGCGGGTCAAAACCGGCATCGAGAGCTGCCGCGCAAACTCTCCCCCCCGCGCACGCTCTTCTGGCGTGAGCGAAATATCATTTGCGGCATCAGGCACCAATTTGATGCGGGTGACAAGGTGGACGAACTCTGCGAGGGCGGCGAGACTTTCCGACGGGTCCGCGCCAAAATCATAGAGTTCCTTGAGGATGCCAAGCGACTCCGCCATCTGGCCTCGCATCAGCGACTCAAAAAGATCAATAATTTTGGCGCGATCGGCAAGCCCCAGCATTGTTCGCACGCCAACCGCGGTGACAAGGGCGGACTGGCCCGCGCCATGTGCGATCGCCTGATCGAGCAGAGAGAGCCCGTCGCGCACCGAGCCTTCCGCCGCACGTGCGATCAGGCTAAGCGCCTCGGGTTCAACCGCCACCGCCTCCTTGGCGCATATCGAAGCCAGATAGTTGGCAAGCACAGAGCTGTCGACGCGGCGAAGGTCGAACCTCTGACAGCGGGAGCGAACGGTTACTGGAACTTTTTCGATCTCGGTCGTCGCGAACAAAAATTTCACGTGCTCTGGAGGCTCTTCGAGCGTTTTCAAAAGGCCATTAAAAGCCTGCTTGGAGAGCATGTGCACTTCATCGATGATATAGACCTTTGTGCGCGCCGAAACCGGCCGGTAGCGCGCGCTCTCGATAATTTCGCGCACGTCATCGATGCCGGTATGAGAGGCCGCGTCCATCTCGATGACATCGACATGGCGCGATTCCATTATCGCTTGGCAGTGAATGCCAAATTCCGGCATATGGATCGTCGGGCGGGTCACCGCGGGTGCGTCACCGCGCGTCGGCAGCTCGTAATTGAAGGCGCGTGCCAGAATCCGCGCCGTCGTGGTTTTGCCGACGCCGCGCACGCCGGTCAAAAGATAGGCCTGATGGATGCGCCCCAAATCGAAGGCGTTCGAGAGCGTCCGCACCATGGCCTCTTGGCCGATCAGATCCTCGAAGCGGGCAGGCCGGTATTTTCGCGCAAGGACCCGATAGGAAGGCGCAGGCGCCGGGCCGCGCGAGGGGGCTTGCTCCAAAGCGAGCGCGAGGGCGGAGTCGTCGACGGTTGATAGTGGTTCCATGAGACCCGGAGGCGCGCCCTGGGCAAAACTCAATCTTGGCCATGTCCGGCCCGGCGGCCCGCCGGAACACGCCAGCCTGCGGCACGGCTTACGTTGTGACGAGGCTTAAGTGGGAGGCTGGACAGAGACCCGCCCAGTCTCGTTAGGGCTGCTTCCTTCCGGACCTGACCCGGTTGGCGAGTGGTACGTCCAACGCCAACCTCCCGGCCTCTATTTGGACCATGGGCCGGGATTTCGCAAGTTTGGGATTCTGGCCGCGTTCCGGCGTGAATTTCGGAAACGCCCAAATAACGGAATTGCCGAGGCACTCACAGGTCGCGAGCTCCAAATTTCCCTGGCGGGGCAAACCGTGCTAACCGTCCGGTAGAGCCTAGGGCTAATGGCCTATCGGATCGAAGGGGTGGCCAATGCGTTACGTTTTTGCGGTGATCCTTGTTTGCGCGCTCAATATACCCGAGGCGTCCGCTCTGCCAACGGTCAGCCCGGATCTGGCGTCAGTGTCGAAAGCCGACTCATTCATGCAAGTGGCGGGGCGCGGCCGGCCGCGCGCTCATCATCACAGTCGCAGTGGGGATGGCACCCGTCACCGCCACAGCCGTCGTGGGGACGATGGCATTCACCCTTTGGTTGGAAGCGGTGATTACTAGACCGGCGAAGATGCCCTATGTCTTCGGTTGCGGCGCGGGCGAGCCTGCGCCGGTCCTTATCTCGGTTGCATGACTGCAGTGTCGCGGCGGCCACGTCGAGCCTTTCGTTTGCGGCGGGGCCAACTTCTGCGACGCCAACCTCCGGGCCTCTATTTGGACCACGGGCGAGAATTTCGCGAGGTTTGAGAGAGTGGCTCCGTCAAGCTCGAAGCTACCTAAGTCTTCGGAAATTGTCCTCCTTTACCGGCGCAGCGCCTCCACTATGTAAGGCTAAATTCGGTTGAAATCACTCCCAGCCGGCGAGACGAGTGCTAAGGACTATGTGGCCCGAAATTCCCTATGATGCGTGGAGTGAGACTTGCTACGCGCTGCACCTCTACTTGCAGATAGTTGGCAAGTACCGGCTCGCCCGCACACCTTGGGTAAATCATTCCTGGCATGCCACGTTCTATGTTAACGCCCGCGGGCTAACGACTTCGCTCGTCCCCGACGGTGCGGGCGGTATTGAGATAGCCTTTGATCTCCTCGATCATGCAGTAAACGGGGCTTCCACCGACGGGCGAAGGGCGGAATTCTCGCTCGGGCCGATGTCTGTCGCGGAATTTCATGCGCGTTTCCTCGATCTCTTGCGCGCACTCGGAGGAAAAACAGAGTTCCATGGACGGCCCAATGAGATACCTAGCCCAGTTGCGTTCATTGGGGACCGCTCTCGCCGACCGTATGATGCTGAGGCGGTCAGGCGTTTTTTCCATGCCTTAATGCAGGTTGACCGGGTTCTGAAGCGCTTCCGCACCGCCTATCTCGGCAAGGTGAGCCCAGTGCATCTCTTCTGGGGCAGTTTCGACCTGGCGGTGACGCGCTTTTCGGGGCGGGCCGCTCCGCGACATCCCGGCGGAGTTCCGGCCCTGCCCGACGAGGTCACACGCGAAGCCTATAGCCACGAGGTCTCTTCCGCCGGTTTTTGGCCAGGAGGCGGAGGGACCGAATTTCCGGCATTTTACTCATATGCTTATCCTGCGCCCGAAGACTACGCGAATGCGCGCCCAGAACCCGATTCCGCATACTACGACAAAAGCCTTGGCGAATTTCTGCTGCCATATGATGCGGTGCGGCGCTCAAGTGACCCGGAGGCGGCGCTCATGGCTTTTTTGGAAAGCACTTATAGGGCTGCCGCCGACTTTGGCGGCTGGGACCGGGCGGCGCTCGAATGCGAAACGGGCATGCCTCGCCGCCCACGACTATTGCAAGCACACTAAACAGTAAACAGGTCGCCAGAAGGCGTTGGTCGGGGACAACAACCACTATGCGAGCCTTGCACGAGACGCTGTTTTCAGGCGTCAAAAATGAGAATTGCCGCGCGGATTGTCAG
>JBPYDY010000006.1:0-2261 GCA_051986155.1 Methylocella sp. | reverse complement strand
TCGGAGCCGAAGAAATATCCGACTGGGACGCTGACCTTCGAGCACAACTTTCCCGAGACGGGAAAGTTTATAGGTATTGTGACGGTGAAGAACGACCACGGCCAGACCTACGTGTCGCAATTTCCGTTTACCGTGGGCACGCCGTATACGAAGACCTTTACAATCTGGGGTATTCTGACTGCGGCCGTGTTGGCCACGGGCTTTGGGCTGTGGCGTTACCTCCACAAGCAGCCTCCCGCGCCAAAGCAGCGAGCGTGAAGATCGCCGCCGGTCTCGCGGCTGACCGCGAGTTCAGACGAGGCACCTAGGCTCGAATGGTTGAGAGCCGGTGGGTCAGCGGCCATCCATCATGTACCGACGCTGGCGCTTGCTTTCACGGAATGCGAGAGCGCTTTTGCCAAAGAGAATCTGCGCAGGTGTGGAAAAATTTGCCCCGCAGCATGTGAGCGCGACCATGAAATTGACGGTGCCTAGCCCTATCCAGAACGTTTACGGCATCTTGACCTTCAAGCTTGGCGCCGATGTGCTGCCAAAATCGCAGATTTTGCTGACCATCTGCCTTGCGGCATTTGCGGCGTCGGTGTTCTTGTTTCAAGGAAATTTTTATCCGCCGGCCAGAGCCGCGGCGAGCGGAATTGGCAGCGCGATACTTCTGTCCGCCGTCGCCGCCGTCGGGGCCCGGATTTCCGGCTACAGGGAACGGTTTGTTCAGACTCTCACGGCGTTGGCTTTGGGCGGAGCGATCGTCATTTTTGCCCGTACGTTTCTCGGGTTCCTTATTTTTATCAACCCTATTTTCGCGGAACTGCCAGATGTCAACGTCCGGGAATTGGAAGCCTTTGTGCTATTTCCAATTTATGTATGGAACATATTTGTCTACGCTTTCCTGTTCCGGCGATCATACCGGGCCGAGGTGGTAATGGCGTTCGCGGTAGCGATCGCGGTTGTGATCGTCGTGTATTTTACGGTGCCATTGGTTTTCAGGTCCTTATAATTGGGGTCCGTTGGGACATTGGTCCCGCCGCCGCTTTTACCGCAATTGCCGTGCGGTTTTCCCCGCGGCTGGGCGTGCCACAGAGGCAAACGTTGCGGGCGATGAGGCGGCAAAAGAAAGAGTCGCGGGAACAAATCGTGCGAGAGTGGTCTGCTTGAGGATTGAATGACCGCCAAAAAAATCGCCTTTCAAGGCGAGCCGGGGGCCAATTCGCACATCGCCTGCAACGATGCCTATCCTGCTTGGGAACCCTTGCCTTGCCCGACATTTGAGGATGCGCTCGGGGCGCTTTCCGAGGGGACCGCAGCGCTCGGAATGATCCCGATCGAAAACTCGATTGCAGGACGGGTCGCGGACATCCATCATCTCTTGCCTGGCTCCGGCCTCTTCATCGTCGGCGAATATTTTCTGCCGATTCATTTTCAGCTTCTCGGCATCTACGGCGCGCGGCTCGAACAGGCCCGTTCTGTCTACAGTCATGTTCATGCGCTCGGCCAGTGCCGCAAGATTATCCGCACCCATCGGCTTACGGCGCATGTGACGGGTGACACCGCAGGGTCGGCGCGCGAAGTTGCCGAGTGGGCCGATCCGAGCCGCGTTGCAATTGCGACGCGCCTTGCCGCCGAAATCCACGGCCTCGAAATACTCGCGGCCGACATCGAAGACGAGCCGCATAATACCACGCGTTTTGTCGTGCTTTCGAAAAGCCCGCAATGGACGACGTCGGATCCCGGCCGCGTCGTGACAAGCTTTGTTTTCCGGGTACGCAATGTGCCGGCGGCGCTTTATAAAGCGCTCGGCGGGTTTGCCACGAATGGCGTCAATATGACCAAGCTCGAGAGCTATATGGTCGATGGCGAGTTCACCGCAACCCAGTTTTTGGCCGATGTCGAAGCGCACCCGCAAGAGCCCGGGCTCGCGCGCGCGCTCGAGGAGCTCGCTTTCTTTTGCAAGGAGCTGAAGATTCTCGGCGTCTATCCCGCCCATCCCTACCGGCTCGAGACCCAGTCGCGCAACGGCGCGAGGCCGTAAGAGGGCCCAACGTCCTGCCTGCGGTCAGCCTTTGCGGCTCATGTGCCAAGCCGCGTAGACGAGCGCAACCAGCAGCACTGCGACGCCCAAAAGCGCTCCACCATGTTCCAGATCATGCGCGACCGCGGCGAAATTCGAGACATGCTTGCCGAGATAAAAACCTGCGAGGGTCCAAACGGTGACCCATAAGGCGCCGCCAAGCGCATTGAAAAATAAAAACCGCTTCCAATCCATC
>JBPYDY010000005.1:0-5782 GCA_051986155.1 Methylocella sp. | reverse complement strand
AGATCGGCGATGGTCAGCTGAGCGCCATTATATTCCACGGGCACGTAGAACATGCCGAAGGTAGAACAACAGCGCGAAGGCCATCCCACCCAAGATGCTGGTCACGGTCACGCTATTGGTCAACATTAGGATGGCATCGAGGACCAGAGCGCTCGGCAACATGGTTGCGGCAACACTTCGTTTCGGGAAATAATTCCAGAGATGATAAGAGAAGTATCGCGCGATCCAGGCCCCAATTAGAAGACACGAAATCTGACCACGCGCCGGCGGCACCACTTAACAAGTGTCTCAAGTCATGCCATTTATCGAGCAGCGGCAGGAGGTTACAGCAAAATATTCAAGTCCTGTAGTGCAAAATCTCTCCCCCTCAACGCCCGGGTAAATCCCGGCTCTTTCGGAGTGGCGAACGAATGGCGGAAAGAGCATACAGGGTCCATTGTCCGGGATGCATCTGATGCTTGGCATGGTTCTGCGCAGCATAGGCGAGCCTCTCGTCCTCGAGGAGCTGCCAGACCCTCTCCCTGGGCCGGGAGAAATTCGGATCCGCATCGAGGCCTGCGGCGTCTGCCGCACGGATCTCCATCTTGTCGATGGCGAATTGCCCAACCCAAAACTCCCGGTCATTCCGGGACATGAGATCGTTGGACGAATCGATGCGCTCGGTCCCAATGTCGGGGATCTCGCTGCCGGGATGCGGGTTGGCGTTCCCTGGTTAGGGTCGACATGCGGGACCTGCGCCTATTGCGCGAGTGGGCAGGAAAATCTTTGCGACCGGCCGGTCTTCACCGGCTACACGCGCGACGGCGGATACGCAACGAGTGCGATCGCCGATGCGTGCTACGCGTTTCCGTTGGACGAAAAGGGCAGCGCCGCCGCGCTTGCGCCCTTGCTTTGCGCAGGTCTCATCGGCTGGCGGTCGCTCCGGTTTACGGGTAATGCCAAGGTGCTGGGCTTATATGGTTTCGGCGCGGCGGCGCATATCGTCGCCCAGGCCGCGCGCAAGCAGGGGCGGCAAATCTTTGCCTTCACGAAGCCCGGAGACAGGGCGGCGCAGGATTTTGCCTTGCGGCTTGGCGCCAGTTGGGCGGGCGGCTCGGACGAAAAGCCGCCAGAGGTGCTCGATGCGGCAATCATCTATGCGCCTGTTGGCGAGCTGGTGCCGCTTGCGCTTGGATCGGTACGCAAAGGGGGCAGCGTCGTCTGTGCCGGGATTCACATGAGCGATATCCCGTCCTTTGCGTATCGCCTTCTCTGGCAGGAGCGCAAAATCGTCTCCGTTGCCAATCTCACAAGGGAGGACGGCGCCGATTTTTTGGCCTTCGCCGCGCAAAACGGAATCGAGACCTGGACCAAGACCTATCCGCTCGAACAGGCGAATGGCGCTCTGGCCGACTTGCGCGCAGGCAGGCTCGAGGGTGCCGCGGTGTTGATTCCGCCTTAGCACTGCTAAGATGCTGTTCGAAGAAGAGCGTCACGTCTCGCGCGGCGGCAGCTTGCGCTCGATGCGGCGAAAACTCCATTCGACGACGGCTTCTGTGCCGGTTTCGCCATGGACGGCAATCTGTGCGCAACAACGCGGTCCGTCCGGCGCCGCAAAAAAAATACTCTCCTCGATTTCGGCTTGCCCGGCTGATGTTTCAAACAGCCAGCGGTTTCCATTCGGCAGGATGCAAAGCGCACTGCGGCCTTCGCGTACGCGTTTCAGGCGCACATTGGGATGGATATGAAAGCGCAAGGCAAATGGGCGGGCTTCGATTTTGCTCTCTGCTTCGGAGGCACGCAAAACATCGGTGCCTTCAAGCCGCTTGCCGTCGTTGAAGAGCGTGATCCTGCGTTCATGAATGACACCGAATTGCGCCTCATAACCATTGTGCGCAAGGGCTATCGTCGTGCCAGACGGTTCCTCGAGGCGTTCGACATCGACCTTGGTAGGTCCAGAGACGATCCGGTCGTCGAGCCATTTTCGCAATCCTTTATGCGATGCGAAGCGGCACGAGGAAATGTCGTCGACGGCAAGCGTCGAATGTGCTGCCGTCGTGCGGGCGGCCGTGCGCGCGGCCGCGCGATTGGGGTCGGGTGCGCCGCAGTTGATAACCAGACGCTGGGAACCGGTGGAGAATTCGAACGATGAACATCCCGCATGTGCCCGGCCAGAATAAATTTGCGGCGGCGGCCGGCCTGCGTCGATGAGGACGACCGCGTCCCCGCCTTCGAGCCGCTGGTAGCCCGAATGCCGCGCATTGGTCAGCGGCCGCGCCCGGACGTCGTCATAAGCAAGGATCGTCGCGATGAGCTCCGGGGGAGTAACGCCCATGCCGTTAAACAAGGCAAGAGCGCCGTCCCCATGCCGGAAGAGCCGCAGCATTGGCATCATCCGGTCAATGGCATTGAGCAGCTGCGGCGGAGGCTGCAACCCGCGGGCACTATAGGCCTGCCGCAGGGGGAGCAAATCTGGAAGTAACTCAAGCAGCCGCTCCGGATTGCGGCTGATGTGGCCACCGTCCGGAAGAATTTGCCGCTCGAGTTCCTCGACAAGCAGTTTCGTTCCCTTGCGAATAAGGTGTCGGCCACTGTCCGTGCAGAGCCCGAACTCGGCAAGCGCAATCGCCGCAAGGAGGCGGGGTTCACCCGCGAATCCGCCGACGACTTTGCGCTCGAGGAAGACCTGGGTCCGGCCGAGACCCCTCATGAAACGCTGGTAGAATCCGCGATCCGCACCATCGAGAATCACCGGGGACTGCGACAAGAAGGCGATCATGCGGCGGGCCGCGACCTCTGGCTCCCACGCTGCAATTTGCGAAGGCTTACCTGCCAAGCTTAAAAAATCGTCGACGAGGGCACGCGCGTTGGCGCGAGACACGGCGGTACCGGCCGCGCGCAAATGGCGCAACCAGCCGAATCCCGCGAGCGCCTGTGCCCAGGCGGGCGAAACTGGCTCAAATTCGAAAGGCGAGCGACCATGGGCGTTGACGATCTTGCCGCCGAACGCAAAATAGCCGGCGTAGATGTCTGCAGCGAGCGTCGGGTCGCTGGTCCTAATGTCCTGCGGCGCGATCAAAAGCCGCTCGGGCGGCCGCCGCCAGAGCCCGATGAGCGTGCGCAGCGGTGCAACAAGCCCGCGCCATACGGCTAAGCCCGCGCGAGCGGTAAGGAGTCTCGCGACGCGCAACCGGTCGTCAAACGTCGGGGCGGCCAGGGCTCCGCTCCTCCCTTTTCGCTTGCCGTCTCCGCCGGAAGCTACTGCATTGCATAGGCAAGACTCTGTTCACGTACGATGATAGCTTTTGCCCAAAATCCATGGCGGGGCGGTGGATTATCATTAAATCCGTATCGCGCCCGTTAACAGGTATGCAACAGACGGGCGGCAAAGAACCCGTCGAGGCCCGCAAGCCGCTGCTCGGCCGCCGGAAGATGCGACGGCAATGTCCGCAATTCGCCATTGCCGTTTAAGAGTTCCGGCAAACCGCCAACCTCAAGGGGCGTTATCGGCACCCGCGCCAGTCCGGGGTTGCGGCGCAAAAGCGCCGAAATCTGCAGTTCATTCTCTTCGGGCTCGAGCGAACATGTGCAGTAGACGATGGTTCCTCCCGGCTTCACCAGTTCGGCGGCCTTGTCGAGAAGGCGCGCCTGAAGCGCTGTGAGCGCCACCAAATCATTAGGTTTCTTAATCCAGGCGATATCAGGGTGACGGCGCATCGTCCCTGTGTCGAGGCACGGCGCGTCGACCAGAATGGCGTCAAAGAGCTGTGCCTTTAGGTCCACGGCATCGCCAACAACGATGTCGGCACGCAAGTTGAGGCGCGAAAGATTGGCTGCCAGCTTTTTCAAGCGCTCGGCCGAGCGGTCGATTGCCGTAACCGTGGCGCCCGCTGCTGCGAGCTGGGCCGTCTTGCCCCCAGGCGCGGCGCAAAAATCGGCCACTCGCATTCCCGGCGCGGGCCGCAATAGCCGGGCAGGAAGCGCGGCAGCCGCATCTTGGACAAGCCATTGGCCTTCCGCGAAGCCGGGAAGTTCCGTCACCTTCGCATGAGATCGAAGCCGAAGCGAACCCGTCGGCAAGACGGTCGCGCCAAGCCTTTCGGCCCAAATCGAGGCGTCGGAGAGGGGAGTGATGTCGAGGACCGGCTCCTCGCGATGGGCGCTCGCGATGGCGCGCGCTTGGGCCTCGCCATAGTTTTGCCGCCAGCGCGCCGCGAGCCATTTGGGCGTATCGTGGTCAAGCGGATCGCTTTTCGCGAGTATCGGTTCGCGCGCCCGGACGAGATTGCGCAAAACACCATTGGCGAGAGCGGCGAATGGCGCCGTTTTCGGCTCAAGACGGGTCGCGTGCACTGCGAGATCGACGGCGGCGTAGTCCGGAACGCCAAGAAAGAGGATTTGTGCCGCGGCGGCGATCAGGGTCCATTCGAGCTGCGATGCCTGAGGGGGCGGTTCCCGTTCCAAAAGCTCCGCCAAAGCGGCCCGGATGGTGCCGAGACGCCTGAGCGCAGCAGTGGCAATCGAGCGCGCCAGCGCGGCATCGGATTGCGAAAGAGCGCCCGTACCGGCCGCGAGGCATTCATCGAGCGGGCGCCGTCTGGCGATGACATCACTTAAAACGGCCGCCGCGGCAACTCGTGGCGCAAGGCCGGGGCAGTTCTTAGCTTGCAGCCGTGGCACCCGAGATGAAGCTTGACGCTGCGGCTTTGCGGGCGAGGCCTTTTGGCCGGGCCGGCTGCCTTCGGGTGAATGCGCGGGTGCGGTCAAGCTTGGCTCTCCGCAGGAAAAGCGTCACACAAGATTTTAGGTCCCATTTGTACGAATTCGGGCCATTCGTGTAACATGAACGTTTGACCTTTGCCCAGTTTAGGTGCGAGGACCAGAATCAATTGCTCTAAGCACCCGGGAGCGTGGCCTCACGGCCAGGCGGCATGAAGATGCAGCACGCCGATAACAAGCCCAACCCTACTGACTCCGCCAGCGCGAAAGGAACGCGTGCTGAGGCGGCGCAGCGGGCGCTTGCGGAGGCCGTAGCTCGCCGCGGTCTTTCCGGCAACGGTGCAGAGGCAGCGCGGAAAGAGATTAACGGGCGGGGCGGACTGGACCCGGCGCGCTACGGCGACTGGGAAGTCAAAGGCATCGCCAGCGATTTCTGACAAGAAGATGCTCGCTCAGTGCGGTTCTCACGCGTGGAAAATGCACGCTAACCCCTCGCAGCTGGAAAAAAGTCAGAACTCTTTCTTCCGTTGCTGTTCTACGACCGTATTGCGCTCCATCCTTGCGCCCCGCGACTTCACCGGGTGCTCTATTGGCTCGGCGAGCACGCCGCCCGACAAAGGCGTTCCAACCCCGTCAAAACCGTGTACGGGCGCCCTAGCATCGCCGCGCCTGATCGCCCCGTTACGCTCCCACGACCTAGATCAGCCCGCGTAATAGCTAGAGCGTATGGCGACCCTTGCGCGTTACGCTTCCACGATCTAGTGGCTGCTTGGCACCCACCGCATCGGCCAGTATGACCATATGCGCCCCGATTGCCGCCACCGGCTCCCCGAGATCGAAGCGCGCTATCGTGAGCACATGGCCAAATTAGGAGGGTAGAGCCGCCCGTCTGCTGATTTTCTAAAATCGCCAAGAGTCCCATCATCGCCTAGCGCAGCGGTCCCCTTTTATTGGGACTTTTGGTTTTTTAATCCAAAATTCGAAGCGGATTACAACGAAGTAATAGACTTAAAGCGCTGTTCGCCACATTGGGACACATCAACAGCGAAAGCGACCACGAGCCCTTGGCCCGATGACCTCATGC
>JBPYDY010000004.1:0-4138 GCA_051986155.1 Methylocella sp. | reverse complement strand
CCTCGACCTCGAGGAAACCGATCGCGCCTTTCTTCAGCCGCCCGAGACTGTGATCGACCAAAATATAGGTCCCGGGCACCTGCGCCTTGAATTCGACGATCGTCGCTCCGCCCGCCGGCACCAGGGTGGATTGCACATTGCTCAAGGTCTCCGCTGCCCCTTCCGGATGGACCTTGTCGAAAATTTCGCCAATGACGTGGAAACTCGAGACTTGGTTCGGCCCGGCATTGCCGAAGAAAATCCGTACGGTCTCGCCGACTTTGGCTTTTAGCGCGCGCTCCTTGGAAAGCGATCCGGCGCTGCCGTCGAAGACGACGTAGTCCGGCTGCTCCATCTCCATCTTGTCGACGGCGGCCTCATGCACGCCGCTTTCGGCCGGGTCCCCTTTGAGATAAATATCGCTTTGCATCACATAAAACTCGTGGTCGACTTTCGGCCAGCCTCCGGGTGGCTCGACGACCATGAGGCCATAAAGGCCGTGCGCAAGTGATAGGGGATCATCGGCGTCGCGCAATGATAAATGAAGACGCCCGGTTTCATCGCCTTGAACCGGAAAATGCTCGTGGCCCCGGGCGGGGTTTGGGTAACCTTGCCGCCGCCGCCGGGTCCGAGCACGCCATGCGAGTCGATGCTGTGGCTGACGGGGCTCTCGGGGGAATTTTTCAGAGTAAGCTCGACCGTGTCGCCTTGGCGGACGCGAATCATCGGCCCAGGCACGGTGCCGTTATAGGTCCAATATTGGTAACCAACGCCGTCGGCGAGAAGGCCGGTGACCGTCTTGGCTTCGAGCGTGACGCGTACGAGCGCCGGTTTCTTCCGGTTGACCGGCGGCGCAACCTCGGGCGCCGGCACGCGAGCAAGATTTTCCGGCAGCGGCGGGAGGGTTTCGTCCATGCCGGACGCCTCGGGCCCACCCGCTTGCACCCAATCGGCCGCGGCAAAAATCGCGGCAGCCAAGACGGCAAGCCGCAGACATGGCGCGAGCCTCGTCAAAAAACCTTCCCTCAAACTCGCTTTTGCCCTCATGATGCTCCCTCCAATTAGCGATTTTATCTTCCGCCCGTTCCGGCCAACCGCCGTCAATCGGGGCGGACGATCAGCGTGCCTTTCATTCCCATTTCGCGGTGGCCAGGCAGGTCGCAGGTAAATTCGTAATCGCCAGGCCTGTCGAACACCGCCGTCTTTCGCACGATCTCGCCCGCCGCGGCGGTCAGACGAAAACCGAAGGCCGGAATGATAATTCCGTGCTCCGTTTCGGCCCCGCTGTTGTCGAGAACAAGCGTGACTTCGCGTCCCGGTGCAACCCAAACCTTCGCCGGAGAATATTTGAATTCGGTGGAAACAATTTTGATTTCGACAGGCTGGGATGCGCCAGAGGGCGGCGAAGTTAGATCCGCCTTCGCATGGCCCGCTGCCACAAGCGCCAGGGACGCAGCAAAGTGAAACAGCGCAAAGCGCGAGGCCTTCTTCCTGTCGAGCATGTTTCCTGCCCAAAATCACCTTGAGGCAGCGTTGAAGCGCCTCTTCGCTGAACGGGGAAAAATGCACAGTTTCGGCCCGCGCGCATCCCCTGAACAGAGGATGCGGTCGCCGCTTCCGTCACCCGCGCTCAGCGAACCTTGGCGAGGCGCTTACGCCCAAAATCGCGCAAGATTTCACGGGCGGCGTTGTGGCCGGGCGCGCCGGTGACGCCGCCTCCGGGATGACCCCCCGAGCCGCACAAGAAGAGGCCCGCGACCGGGCCGCGATAATCCGCATGGCCCAGCAACGGACGCGCCGAGAAGATTTGGCCTAAGTCGAGCTTCCCGTGGAAAATATCGCCGCCGGTCAAGCCGAACGTTCGCTCAAGATCGAGCGGCGAGAAAATCTGGCGCGCCAGGACCGAGCGCTTGAAATTCGGCGCATGCTCGTTGACGGTTTCGATCATGAGATCGGCGACGCTCTCGCGCTGATCGTCCCATGAGATGCCGCCGGGCAGTTGCGGAGCGGCATGCTGGCAAAATAGGCTCGCGACATGCTGGCCGGGGGACGCAAGCGTGTTGTCGAGGGTCGAAGGAATGACCAATTCCACGATGGGGCGCCGCGACCAGCCATGGGATCGCGCGTCAAAATAGGCCTGCTCCATATAGGCGAGGCTCGGGGCGATGATGATGCCGGAGGCGTGGTGCTCCGCAGCCTCGCGTCCCGGCAAAACGGTAAAATCCGGCAGTTCGGAAAGCGCGACATTCATACGAAACGTGCCGGATCCGCAACGCCAGTTTGCAATCCGCCGGCGAAAATCCTCGGGCAGGGCGCCTCGATCGACGAGGCTGAGGTAGAGGAGCTTGGGGTTAATCCCGGCAGCGACGGCATTGGCGCGGATCACCTCGCCTTTTTCGGTCTCAACGCCAAAGGCGCGCCCATTTTCCACGAGGACTTTCCGTACCCCAGTCGAAAGCCTGATTTCCACGCCATGCGCGGCGGCGGCTTTCGCCATGGCTTTTGTGATCGCGCCCATGCCGCCGATCGCGTGGCCCCAGATGCCCTTCGTGCCATTCACCTCGCCGAAACTATGGTGCAGGAGAACATAGGCCGAACCCGGCGCGTAAGGACTGGCATAATTGCCAACGATGCTGTCGAAGCCGAAGGCGGCCTTGATCGGCGCGCTTTCAAACCAGCTGTCGAGAAAATCGCCGGCAGAGGCCGTGAACAGATCGAGCAAATCGCGCTGCAGGTCGAGCCCGAGGGCGCGAATTCTGTTGGCTACGCGCCTGGCCTTGAGCAATTCACCAATCGCGGCGAGGGGGCTCCCCTCGAAAACATTGGGCGGCGTCTCCAGCACGCTGGCACGCAAGACATCCGCGATCGCCCCCAGGCGCGCCTGATATTCGTCCAGGCGATCGGCGTCGCGGCTCGAGAATTTCGCAACCTCCCGTTTCGTCTGGCCGCCGCCGACTTTTAGGAATCCCTGACCGCCCAGAGGCAGGAAATTCGATATCGGGCGCGCGACGATCCTTAGGCCATGGCCGGCAAGATCGAGATCGCGAATGACTTTTGCGTTCAACAGGGAGACGGCGTAAGCTGCCGTCGAATTGAAAAAACCGGGGCTGAACTCTTCGGTAACCGCGGCGCCTCCGGCGATAGGGCGCTGATCGAGCACCGTCACCTTAAGACCGGCCATTGCCAAATAGGCAGAGCACACAAGACCATTATGGCCAGCGCCGATGACGATCACGTCGTGCATCATCCGTCTTTCCGTAAACGGTGAACGGTTCGGCTCATTCTCGAGACGCCTAAGTTTTGGCAGCATCGCCGCACCAAGGGGAGCTTTATTGGCGCCTTCTGCGGTCATCCGCCTTGCAGCCGAGATCATAGCCGCGGCGCCTAAGAAGCGTCGCACCTCCCTCCGCTCCGCGCGCGAGAGGCCGCGAATGCTGCATCTCTGACCGAGCGTTCTCCGAATTCAAATCGACCGGCATGCTGGCGCAGCCAAAGGCCGAGCCCGGATTTTGCCAAAGGAACAAAAAGCTTCATACTCTGTTTGTCTGAATCTAGGTTCCCCAGCCAAATGATTTCAATGATTTAGCGGGCAAAAAGAGGAACGTGGAGAGAACAGACGCGTCTAGCGGATTGTTGGAAAAAATCCAATGATATCAATGCGTGTTGTCCTGTGCTGGAAAATTTTTACACCACGGTTACACCACAGCCGGAGTCGCCGTTTCTTGGTCTGTTCGCGCGGACTTCGGGATCAAATACCTACCGCGACCGCGCTGATTTGCGGTCCGGTTGGCGCGCCCGAAGGATCAAAGCAAAGTAAAGTTTGTCAAGTGTGTAAGTGCATCGAGGGGCACGATGCACAAAGAACATCAGCGCGATGAAATAGAGATCACGCCAGAAGATTGAGGCTGGGGAATCACGGGCGCGAGAATTGGACGGTCTGACAAGTTTATCTTATCTAGTCTAGAGGCTTCGTAAGGCCGGGAGGCGACCTCGACCTTCGCTCAGCAAAGGATGTTTCGCCCCGGGACGGCAATTATGGTATCCTTCACTGCGGTTATAACCTTCTCGTCGTTTCGACGAGTTCGTTTTCATCAGGGAAGACTCCGCCATGCGCGATCGGAGTCCGGCAGAAATCTACGATAACTACCTCATTCCTCAG
>JBPYDY010000003.1:0-5682 GCA_051986155.1 Methylocella sp. | reverse complement strand
GCATGATCACGGTCATGAACAGCGCACGTTCGGTGCCGACCCGCGAGCCCGTCGCGATGTCGTAAAAAACGGCGCCCGCGATTGCAAAGAGCGCCGCCCATTTTTTGATGGGATAGCGAAGAGCGAGCGTCTCGCTCAGAGCCAAGAGCCGGCGGAGTCCGGCGAAAAAGATTCCCGCGACGAGCGTCATCTGCACGCCGGAAATGGTGATGATGTGAAAGATCCCGGCTTCGCGGATGATTTCCTTCGCGTCATCTGACAGAAGATCGCGTTTGCCCGTAACCATGGCCGCGGCGATTGCCCCCGCATCGCCGCCAACGATTTTGTCGATGCGGCGGGCGAGCGCATTGCGGCCGCGATCGATCGCCATCATTGCCGCCATGGCGAATCCTGGTGAGGCGGGCGGCTCTAAAATCTCGACGCGGCCCAAAACATTGCCGACGGCGCCGAGCCGCGCAAACCAGGCGTCGCGGGCGAAATCATAGCCGCCGGGAAGGCTCGCGCGGGCGGGCGGCAGGAGCCGCGCCTTGACGCGCACAAAAGTGCCCGCCTCGAAGGGCGGCGCCCGGCGCAATGAAAGCCGAACCCTATAGGGGGTCTGCTCCGGTGCCAGCTCGCCGGCGGAATGGACGCGGAGCACAAAGCGCGCGCCGCTGCGGCGAAAGTCCATCTCCTCGATAAAACCTTCGAGGATGGCGATCCGTGTCCTGTCAACGATTGGGGCCGCAACCCGCGCCGTCCGCAACGACGCCGAGAGTTCGCCCGCAAAGAGGGCGCAAAGCCCGCAAAGGGAAAAAAGGCTAGGCGATGCCCGCTCGCGCGATAGGCACCCGCGCCGAAGGAAATAGCCGCCGGCGCGATGAGCCAAAGGGAAGGCTCGCGGTCGGCGTAAAGGTAAAGAACAACGCCGGCCGCGGCCGCAACGCGCAGCCACAAAAACGGCCGCCGCTGCGAAGCCTCCGTCTCGAGCGCCCGCCGGAACAGGTCCCAAATTGGCGCAAGCTTGATCGCGAAGTGCTGCGCATTGCCCAAACGCTCGGCGGCAACTGCTGTTCCCAATAGTCGCGGCATGGAATCATGATAAGGTACTTTTGTCGTCTAGGGAATGGCGAAAGCATTTATCTGTCAAACAGGCGGCGCGCCGTCAGCCGTGAGGACCACGAGGCGGCCGAGACCTCAAGCAATTTGGGCGGCCGCTGCAACACTCTCGAACAGGCCGCGCCCGCCGGTCCCGCCCACCAGCGGATCGATGAGATTTTCGGGATGCGGCATGAGGCCCAGCACGCGGAAATTTTCCGAATAAATTCCGGCAATATCATTTATGGAGCCGTTCGGATTGGCGTCCGAATTCCTGAGGCCCTGTGCGTCGCAATAGCGGAAGGCGACCCGGCCTTCGCCCTCGATCCGCGCGATGGTTTCCGTATCCGCAGTGAAATTTCCCTCGCCGTGCGCGACCGCCACTTTGACGACCTGGCCCTTTGCATAATTCGACGTGAAAGGCGTGTCGTTGCGTTCGACGGTTAAGTGCTGCATCCGGCAGACGAAACGCAGATTGGCGTTGCGCATCAGCACGCCCGGCAAGAGCCCTCCCTCGACGAGAATCTGAAAGCCGTTACAGATGCCAAGGACGAGGCCGCCGCGCGCAGCGTGCGACCGCACGGCCTCCATGATCGGCGACCGCGCTGCAATAGCCCCGCAGCGCAGATAATCGCCATAGGAAAAACCGCCGGGAAGCACGACAAGATCGGTGCCGCAGGGCAGGGCGCGCTCGCCATGCCAGACGAGGCAAGTGTTCGCCTTCGCGATTTCTTCTAGGGCGCGCAGCGCATCCTGCTCGCGGTTCGAACCAGGAAAAAGAATGACGGCAGATCTCATTTTCCTAGAAGAACTCGCGGAACGCTCCCTCCGGTCGTGTCCTCCTCGTCACGGTCAGTCCCGGATTTAAACTGGCAGCCAAAGGCTGGGAGGGGCAACCGCAGCCGTGACGGGGGAAGAGGAGAAACCTAGGGAATTTCCAACCGAAAATTCTCAACGATCTGATTGGAGAGCAATTTTTCGCAGGCGCCGCGCAACATCTCTTCCGCCGCCGCGCGATTGCTCGTCGCGACTTCGATATCAAAAACCTTTCCCTGCCGCACGCTGGCGACGCCATCGATGCCAAGCGTTTTCAGTGCCCCCTCGATGGCCTTGCCCTGGGGATCGAGAATACCGTCCTTGAGGGTGACAACAACCCGCGCTTTCACGGCTGGGATCCCTGGCCGTCAGCGCGAGAAATTATGCCCAAGCGGCGCACATAAGACGAGACGGTCACTGCACCAGCTTCGGCCCAGGGGTGCGAGACAGTTCGTTCTCTTGCAAAATTCCCAGGCGCCGGGCGACCTCAGTATAGGCCTCGATCAAGCCGCCAAGATCGCGGCGAAAGCGGTCTTTGTCGAGCTTGTCGTTCGATTTGATATCCCACAAGCGGCAAGAATCTGGGGATATCTCGTCTGCGACGACGATCCGCATCATCTCGCCCTCCCAAAGCCTCCCGCATTCCACCTTGAAATCGACGAGCCTGATTCCAACGCCGAGGAAAAGGCCCGAGAGGAAGTCGTTGACCCTGATCGCAAGCGCCATGATGTCGTCGATTTCCTGCGGGGTGGCCCAGCCAAAGGCCGTGATATGCTCCTCGGATACCATCGGGTCGTTGAGCTGATCGTTTTTATAATAGAACTCGATGATGGAGCGGGGCAGTTGCGTTCCCTCCTCGAGTCCGAGGCGGGCGGCAAGCGATCCCGCCGCGACATTGCGGACAACGACCTCGAGCGGCACGATTTCGACTTCGCGAATCAATTGCTCACGCATGTTGAGACGCCGGATGAAATGGGTGGGCACGCCTATGTCGTTGAGATTTTGAAAGACGAACTCGGAAATCCGGTTATTAAGAACCCCTTTCCCTTCGATGACCTCGCGTTTCTTGGCGTTAAACGCGGTTGCGTCGTCCTTAAAATGCTGGATGAGCGTGCCTGGTTCGGGGCCTTCGTAGAGGACTTTTGCCTTGCCTTCGTAAATGCGCCGGCGGCGATTCATTGGGATTAACCGTGGCTTGAGATGATCCATGGGTGGCCGTGGCTCCTTTGAGAACGGCCCTCGTCCCACATTGAGTTGCGCTCGCGCGCCAAAAGGGAACGGGGGGGCGTAGGCTATACACTTATTTGCCGCCGCAGCATCGAGGGACGCTTGCTTGCCCCATTCTGAAACAAGCCGGTGACACCCAACCTATCCGAAAGCAGAAACTCTCACAATGCCGTGCGAACTCCACGCCAGGCGGGCAAAACAGAACCTATATAAGATCGTGTCCCTCCGTTTCGAAACGAACGATCACTACTTAGCAGAGATTTGGAACGGGACATAGGGAGAATTGTAGCTTTACCGTGGCTTTGATAAACATGGCGGCGGGTGGGATTTTTGCTATTGTCGAACACATGGCTTAGATGCCGGTTTGCGACAGCTTCAACGAGACGAATATGACGACCTTTGACGAACGCGAGAATGCCTTTGAGGAAAAGTTTGCCCATGACGAGGAGCTGAGATTCAAGGCGAAAGCGCGGCGCGATAAATTGCTCGGGCTTTGGGCGGCAGAGCGGCTCGGCAAATCCGGAACGGCAGCGCAGGAATATGCTGCCCGCCTGGTTGTCGCCGAAGTTGAGAAGGACAGCTTTGGCAAGATTCTCAAGAAAATCCGCGCCGATTTCGACGCCGCCGGAATCGCGGTGCTCGACCGCGAGATAATCAAGAAAATGGACGAGCTGCTCGCCACGGCGGTGAAAGAGATCACCAAAGGGAAGATTTGAAGCAGAGTCGCGGCTGCTTGCGTCAGAGCGCTGAAAACGTCGGGAGCATCGCAAGTCCTCGCTCCGTGGCGAGAGAGGGGTGCTCGATGGCTGCCAATTCGGTGATCGCAATCGTGGGCGCGGCGGCATGGATGAAAGCGCTTGCACAGCCAAAGAGACGTCCTCAGTTTTCTGGCCGATCCTGCGATCCATGGCTTGCGCGAGCCAATTCAGCGCATCGACACCCATGGGGCATCGGTCTTTCTTGCCGGCAAGGATGTCTATAAAGTCAAGAGAGCGGTCCGCTACCCTTTTCTGGATTTTTCCAGTCTCGAGAAGCGCCGGCTCGCATGCGAGCGCGAGCTCGCCGTCAATCGTGTCAATGTGCCTGACCTTTACCTCGGCGTTGTCCCGATTTCCCGCGATGGCTGCCAACTGAAATTCGGCGGCGGCAATATCATCGAATGGGCGGTTCATCTGCGCCGCTTCGACGAAAATCGCACGCTTGACCGGGTCGCCTCGCGTGGTGAGCTTGACAGGGAAATCATCGCCAAACTTGCGCGTGCTGCCGCCATGTCGCACCGGCGCGCGCCGGTCATCGTTTCGGCAGGTTCAGCGGGCGCGCTGCGAGTCCAAGTTGAGGAAACGCTGACTTCTCTTGAGGCTGCGCCAGACGTTTTTGCTCGCGAACCCGCCAAGAATCTGCGCGATGCCATGAGCGTAGCGTTTGCGCACAACGAATCCTTGCTGTTGGCGCGCGAGCAACAGGGCCACGCGCGCCGCTGTCATGGCGATCTTCATCTGCGCAATATTGCCCTCATCGATGGCGAGCCGGTCCTGTTCGACGCCATCGAATTCGACGAGAGCATTGCCATTTGCGATGTGCTCTATGATCTTGCCTTCCTTTTGATGGATCTTTGGACCCGCGGATTGCGGCAAGAGACGAATATTCTGTTTAACCGGTATTTGTGGATTTGTGACGATCTGGAGGCCCAACTTAAGGGCCTTCCGCTCCTGCCGCTTTTTCTGTCGCTTCGCGCCGCGATTAGGGCCAAGGTCGCTCTTCTCCAGCCTGGGGAGGCGCAATTACAGGCAGCAGAGGCACGCCGCTTTTTTGCCGCCGCTTGCACTTTTTTGCTGCCGGCCAGGCTCCGCATGGTTGCTGTCGGCGGCCTATCGGGGACAGGCAAGAGCTCCGTTGCCGCGGCGCTTGGCCCTTCGCTTGGACGCGCCCCTGGCGCCGTGCATCTGCGCAGCGACATCGAACGAAAGCGGCTTTTTGGCGTCGATGAATTCGATCGCCTGCCGCGCGAGGCTTACCTGCCGCAGGCCTCGCCGCCGGTCTACCAGCGGCTGCGCGATTTAGCGTCGATTGCGCTCGCCTCAGGGCAAAGCACCATCCTCGATGCTGTGCATTTGCGGCCATTCGAGCGGGCCGCAGCGAGAGAGGCTGGAATCGGGAACGGCGCTTGTTTCACGGGCCTATGGCTCGAAGCCCCACTCGAGCTGCTAAGGGAGCGGGTGGCCAAACGCGCGAGAGACGCATCCGATGCGACCGTCGAGGTTCTCACGGCGCAAGCAAAACATGAGCCTGGAGCGATGGATTGGCAGCGCCTCGATGCCTCGGGTTCTGTTGAGGCAACGGCCGCGGATGCTTTGGCCGCGATATTGACAGATAGTGAACTGGGCGAGCTCCGATAGCGAAATCAACATCACCGCACGCAAGGCCTTCCCGCGCGCGAGTCGGCCAGGGGCCTAAAATCGTGCTAAATCCTGCTAGCACCTGAGGAGTAAGCTCGAATAGCTTGGCTCCGGTGGCTAGGGTGTTGGAATCCGCGTTAGGCATGCGAAGTGACAGTCGCTTGCG
>JBPYDY010000002.1:0-6063 GCA_051986155.1 Methylocella sp. | reverse complement strand
ACACCGCCTTCGATCCGGACTTTCTGTTCTGAGTTTTGCAAAACTACGGCTAATCCGTCTTTATCCGCTTTATATTCTTGGAACAGCGATTAGACTGACTACAATCGGGGCTGGTGTAATTCTGGTTAGCGCCGATTCGGCCGGAGATGGGCTTCAGCTTGCTGCGCCGCTCTTATTCGCACTGCTGTTGCTGCCTGATCCGTTTGGCGCCTTGGTATTTCCTTTCAATCCGCCTGCCTAGTTGTGAGCTTTCAGTAGGTTGTCCACTCGGTCCGTGCCGAGGAAACTGAGGTTGCGACGCTTCAGTGATTCCTCGGAGGACCGAATGGACATCCATAAGAATGCCCGTCTGACAACCACGAGAATGCTCCACGTTCCGGCAAAAAGCGGGGCTCCGTGGGCGGGCTTATTCTTCGTAGGCTGTGGCATGCTGGCCACAGTCGGGACCAAGTTGGTCGCGCGGCGCGAAGTGAGCGATCTTCGCCTTGCTCTGCGCTCTAACCCATGCAATGTTGTTTTAGCGCGTGCTAAATCATGGACGTAGCAAATGACCTTCGCAAGGATCGGTGCCGCCGCCGCGGTTATCTGCTTGAGCTTGGCTTTGCCTGGCGCCTCTGAGGCGAGGCCGCTTGGAACCGTCGATTGGATGCCTTATTTTGGGCTCCCATACCCTTTTAATTATGTCTACCATCCGCCAAGAATGGAATGCTACGACATTCAAAGGGAGTATGACATTATTGACGGAGTATACAAGGCGATCCCCGTTTGGATTTGCGGGGGCGAGCCGCCGGTTCGAGCGAAATATTGACGGGCTTGAGGTACGGTTCGCGGTTTCACCCGCCACGCCGGCGCTAACGTCAATCAAGGCCGATTTTGCGGGGCGGTTGCCCGCGCGCGCCACATTCGCTTGACACTGGCGAACCAGGCGGTGTTTCGAGTTTGAGTCTTCAGCAGATGGTTGACATAGCCCAACGTCGATCGCAACGCATTGTTTGTCAATCCGCGGAAGTTCGGGGCAAAAATATGCACCTGTGCTTCCTCGACGGCTCGATTACTTAGCCGTTGCTTGTAAACGCCATCGCCGCCTCCGAAATCAATCTGACGTGCCGGGCCGGAGCTCTCGCCGGCGAGCGTTTCAATCGCCTTCAGCATTAAGTACATTCCTGGCGCATAGTCTGCGAAAGCCGGATCGAAGGCGAGATAGTCGCTGACGAACACGCCGTTGCGCAGCGTGCCGATCCAAAACGCGCCAGGCGTTCCTTCGAGGCTGAGCACGTAGCCGCGCAGCCAGCCCGCGCGGGCCAAAAACACGAGCCACGCGCGCATGAAATCGCTGGCCGCAAAACCGACACCAATCTTACGCTGGTAGGACTTCCGCGCGACCGCTTCGGCCTGCGCGATCAGCAGATCGATATTCTCCGGCGAAGCAAAACGGTCGATGCGAATCTCCTTGAATTCTTTGGCGAGCCTCCGTTCGCGCTTTCGCTGCTGGTAGCGTTCGTTTTGCGGCAGCGCCGCCAAAAAGCCCTTATGGTCGGCCGGAAGATCGAGGATCCGGTGCTGGTCGGGGATTATGAGATGATCCCGGCAGAAGAACCCCGGCTGGGCGAGGGCCTGCCAGGCCAGCGGCGAAAGAAGCTCGGGGCCATGCAAAAGAGCGGCGTCGGCCTCGCCCTTCGCGAGTCCTTGCCGCAGGGCGCCAATGACCACCTCGATGCGGTCTGTCTCTATCGGGGTTTCGCTCTTGGCCGAGCCATGGGCGATTAAATTATTCAACGCGGCAACCTTCCCGTCGCAAATAAATCGGTTTCTCAAATGAATAAAAGCATTTCTAGCAAACTGCGCTGGAGGTGAAAAGCGCTCGCGGCGAGAGAGACAGGACCGCCGTCAGCGCCTTGACGAACGCGCCGTTACCCCATCCCGCCGCGACAAGGGCCTTGAAGCAAGGCGCAAGGATGTTTCATCCCGCGCCCGTTGTCGCCGTCCTTCACCGGCAGGAGTACCGGTGAAGGACGGGCGCCTGCCTACACTCTCGCCGACGGAAACCAAGCTCCCGGCTCGGAGCAAAGTTCAAAAGCTTGGAGTTCCGATATCACTTTGCCGCCGCCTCGAGATGCGTCAAGGCTTCTTCGGCATGGGCGGTCGCGGCTTTCGCATCTCCCTGTTTACCAGTATCAATGGCCGCGTTGAGATGCATAATGCCTTGCTTTGTATGTGGATTGTCCTTTGCGGTCTCGGCCGCCTGAGCATGTTGGAGGGCGGCCTCGGCATGGGTCACGAGGACGTCGGCATGTCCCTGCTTGCCATGCGCGATGGCTTGTTTCGTATGCTCAATGGCCTCGGCCACGTGATCCTCTGCGAGGACAAAACTCGGCGCCATCAGGGTCGCGGCTCCAATGCCAAGACTCAATGTGAAAGTTCTTCTGTCCATGGGTCATCCTCCCTATTTCCATTCCGCAGCCATGAGGGACTGGGTACACCGATATTTAGCGCCGCCACGGAAATTTTCCAGCAATTTGCGGAAACACCGCCAACCGTGGGAATCCGGGCTTGATATTTGCCGGGGAAGGGTCGTCGCCGGTTCTTTCCTTTGTCGCCCAATCTCCGCTTCCACTCTCAGCGGCGTTTGAACAAATCCGGCCTTCTCTCGCGCGTGATCTTCAACGCCTCCGCCTCGCGCCAAGATTTGATTTTCGCATGATCTCCGGAGAGCAGCACGTCGGGAATTTTTTGACCCTCGAATTCGCGCGGGCGGGTAAAATGCGGATATTCGAGGAGCCCAGCCTCGAAACTCTCCTCGGTGCCGGAATAGGCTTTGCCCATTACGCCTGGCAACAGGCGCACGCAGGCGTCGCATATCGCCATCGCCGCAATCTCACCACCGGCGAGCACATAATCGCCGATCGAAACCTCCTCGAGGCCGCGGGCAGAGATTATTCGCTCATCGACACCCTCAAAGCGGCCACAGATCAGCACGATGCCCTCGCCCGCAGCCAGAGCCCGTGCACGCGGCTGACTAAAGGCAGCACCGCGCGGCGAAAGCAGCAAGCGCGGGCGGCTGTCTCTCTCATCAACTGCGGCGTCGAGGCTCGCCGCCAGCACATCGGCGCGCATCACCATCCCGGGGCCACCGCCAGCCGGCGTATCGTCCACGGTCCTGTGACGGCCGCGCCCATGCGTGCGGATATCGCGTACCTCGAGGCGCCAAATGTGCCGCGCCAATGCCTCGCCCGCGAGCGAGGCACCGAGCGGGCCAGGGAACACCTCCGGATAAAGGGTCAAGACGGTCGCGCGCCACATGGCTAGCGATCGGGGCAGGCGGGCTTGGCATCGATCTCCGTTGGCGGCAGCACGGTCAGCCGGCGAGCCTTAAGATCGACAGAGGGGAAAATCGCTTTCGTGAAGGGCAGAAGCAGCGTGTCGCGCAAGCCCGCGCGGGCGACCTCCAAAATATCGCCGCCGCCATAATTCAATACGTTTAAGACGCGGCCGAAATGCTCGCCCGTTTCGGTCACTGCCTCAAGGTCTATAAGATCGGCGAGGTAGAATTCCTCCGCTGCGGTTTTGGGCAGGGAGGAACGAGGCACGTAGAGCGCGGTATTGTTTAAGGCCGCCGCACCCGCGCGGTCGCAAACGCCGCCGATCGTAGCAATCAGAAGGTTGTTCTTGTGAGGGCGCAGACGAACGATCGAGAATTCGCGCTTGCCGCTTTCATCAAGGAGCGGCTTGTAAGAAGCTATGGCGCGGGGATCACCGGTAAAGGAGGAAAGCCTTATTTCGCCTCCGACCCCATGCGGGGCGCCAAACCGGCCAACAAGAATACGCTCGCTGAGCATCACCCCGCCTGCAGCATCAGGCCGCAGGCGTGGCCGCCTTCTCCGCCGCGGCCCTCTCTTGAGTCTTCTTCCTCGGCAAGGCCTTTTTGGGATTGTTGCGCGGAGTGCGCTTGAATAGGCCGAGGTGATCGAGCAGGCGGCCAACGCGGTCCGTCGGCTGTGCACCTTTGGCGAGCCACGTTTTAGCCTTTTCTTGATCGAGCACGATCTGCCCTTCGGCATCCTTTGCCTTAAAGGGGTCGAAAGTGCCAAGACGCTCGATGAATCTTCCATCGCGCGGCATGCGCGAGTCGGCGACCACGACACGGTAGAACGGCCGCTTCTTTGCCCCGCCGCGCGACAAACGAATTTTTAACGACATGCTACCCCTTTCGCTTCATTGGATCGATGGTTGCCAGCCAGACTTCGATAAAGTCGCGCCTTGGATGTTGGGATCGGCGTTCATTTCTTTTTTCCAAACGGGTTGATGCCACTAAGCAATCCACCTCCGAGCCCGGGCAGGCTCCCGCCGCCAAGGCCCGGCAAATTTGCGGCCTTTGGCGCGCCTTGCGGTTCTTGGCTTGGCTTTCCATTGTTTGTTCCCTGGCTCGGCGCCGGCCGGACTTGCCGGTTGCTCATCTGCTTTTGCAGGGTGGCCAGCTGCTGCGGCGAGGGCTGCTGAATACCTCCGCCAAACCCGCCTCCTGGAAGTCCCAGCATCGAGGCCATTTTCCCAAACGCTCCGCCACGTTTTTGCCCGCCCATCGCTTTCATCATATCGGCGATCTGCCGATGCAGCTTCAATAACTTGTTGACATCCTCGACCTTGACGCCGGAACCTAAGGCAATGCGCCGCTTGCGCGACGCTTTCAGAATATCCGGATTGCGCCGCTCTTTCCCGGTCATCGACGAAATAATGGCCCGCTGGCGCGTGACGACGCGATCGTCGAGACGCGCCGAGGCGAGCTGCTCTTTCATCTTGGCGACGCCGGGCAGCATCCCCATGAATCCGCCAAGTCCGCCGATCTTCTCGACCTGGGCAAGCTGTTCCGCCAGATCGTCGAGGTCGAATTTGCCTTTGCGCATTTTATCGGCAAAGCGCTGCGCCTTTTCGGCATCAAGCAACTCGGCTGCTTTCTCGACAAGCGAGACGATATCGCCCATGCCGAGAATGCGGTTGGCGATCCTTGCAGGGTGAAAATCCTCCAAAGCGTCCATTTTCTCGCCGGTGGCGATGAGCTTGATCGGCTTGCCGCTGACGGCGCGCATCGAAAGCGCCGCGCCGCCGCGCCCGTCGCCGTCGATCCGGGTCAGCACAATGCCGGTAATGCCAACGCGACTGTCAAAGCTCTTCGCAAGATGGACGGCGTCCTGGCCGGTAAGGCTGTCGGCGACAAGAAGGATCTCATGCGGCCGCGAGACCGATTTGATCTCGGCCATCTCGGCCATCAGCGCTTCATCGATATGGGTGCGTCCCGCGGTGTCAAGCATAACGACATCATAGCCTTGCAACCGGGCTGCCTGCTCCGCGCGTCTGGCAATTTGCACCGGCGTCTGCCCGGCTATGACCGGCAAAGTGTCGACATCAACCTGGCGCCCGAGCACGGCGAGCTGCTCTTGGGCGGCCGGGCGCTTCACGTCGAGCGAGGCCATCAGCACCTTGCGCTTCAGGCGTTCGCTGAGACGCTTGGCGATCTTGGCAGTCGTCGTCGTCTTGCCTGCGCCTTGAAGGCCGACCATCATGATTGCGACAGGCGGCGTGGCGTCGAGATTGACCGGATCGGCGCCCGTGCCAAGGGTCTCGATCAACACATCGTTGACGATCTTGACCACCATCTGGCCTGGCGTCACCGATTTTATGACATTGGCTCCAACCGCGCGGCCGCGCACCTTGTCGACAAATGAGCGGACGACGTCGAGCGCGACATCGGCCTCGAGAAGGGCGCGGCGCACCTCACGAAGCGCAATATTCACGTCCTCCTCAGACAACGCACCGCGCCGGGTCAGCTGGCTCAAAATGCCAGAGAGTTTTGTGGAGAGCCCGTCAAACATGCGCCTTACCTAAGATGCCGGGTTGCAAGCGGAAGTGTCGTTGTGCCCCGCAGCAACTCTCCCCGTGACCGGCCCGCTGCCGCAATCGACCGGGCGGGACATGATTTGCGTTGCCACAATCAGGCTTGGCCAAGGAAAAACTCAGCTGCGTCTTTTGGCACCTTGAGCAAAGGTGCCAAGATGCTAACGCCAAACG
>JBPYDY010000001.1:0-5778 GCA_051986155.1 Methylocella sp. | reverse complement strand
GTGATCGCATAACGGTGTGCACCTTTAACTTAAGCTCTGCAACAAGTCTTTTTCAAACCGTCGCCTTTGTTGCAGGACATTCAGTGCGGCTTGTATTTACCAGAGCTGCTTAGAAGTAAACATTTTTGTTTCGACCATAGGAAATTACCTTAGCTATTCCTTTTTGCAAACTTGATTGCTCACCGGCTGTCCCCATTTATTAAGCGGGTGGCCGCATGCGGAAAGCTGCGGCGCCACTTTAAGACTAGGAATGGATTTGATGCTAGGCGTGAACAATTCCTCCCGGCGATTGCTGACCGATGACCAGCTTTCGAGCCTTGGCGGCGGGAAAATCGCTTATGTGAGAAGCCTCCGTTCGGAGGAGTTGAACCGTTTGTTCCCGGTGGCGCCTCCAATTCAACCTGGACTCCAGCTTTTTGCGCTGATCGGTGCCGACGGAACCCCGATCTTGGTGACCGATTCCCGCGATGCCGCGGTCGCTAACGCGATGTCCAACGACCTCGAAATGGTGAGCCTGCACTGATCCGTGCCGAATCTGCCTCATGAAACGCCGCGGCGTTTGTTGTCGGCGGCTGATTTGACCTCCAAGGGCGGGGGAGCCGCGGGGTGGAGGGCTTCTTCGAGCTTATTCCGTTCGAACGCAAAAACGACGAAAATCGACAGGAAAAGGGGGACGAGCAGATAGGAAACCCGAAATGCCAGCAACGCCGCAAGAACTTGGGTGTTGGGCATCTCGGGCATGGCGGAAATAAAAAACCATTCAAAGACGCCAATGCCGCCAGGCGCATTGGACCAAAGCGCGGCCGAGAACGAGAAGATAAACACTGCGAGCACGGCGAAATAGCCGGGATTGCCGGCCTCGGGCAGAGCGAAGTAGATGATCCCCGCAGCGCCGAGGAGCTCGAGGGGAGCCGCAACCAGTTGCCGGAGAACGATTCCGAAGGCCGGATACTCAAGCCGGAACCCCCTAATAATCAGCGGCTTAAATTTAAAGATCGAGCCGATCACATAGGTTGCGGCGCCGCTCAGCAAGACCACCCCAACAAGCTTGGCGGTCGTCCGGTCGGTGAGAAACCGGAACTTTCCCGGGAGCATGCCGCGGAACCGGCTTAGCTGCTCCGGTTCCAGAACCGAGATTAGGCCTCCCAGCAGCACGGTGCCTAAAGCAAAAGTTAAGGAGCAGACCGCGACGAGAACCGCGACTTGCGCGGCGCTTAATCCCTTCGAGTGATAAGCGCGGTAGCGTACCACTCCGCCCGAAAAAACCGTGGCGCCGATATTGTGCGCGAGGGCATAGGTTGTAAACGAGCAGAGCGAGATAAAGACCCAAGAGATATGTTTGACCCCGAGATGAAGCAGGGCAATCCGGTCGTACCAAGCGAGCGCCGCGTAGGCGACGAGTGCCGAAACGATCGCAAGCAACGTATGTCCGGCCGGAATCGATTTGAAGTGCTCCCACACCTCAGGACCCACGGCTTCGCCTTTAAACTCCCGGTGGAGAAGCCAAAGCGAGACCGCGACCGCGGCAAAACCAAGGAGCGGCCAGAAAAAATCGAGAATGCGCTTCATTTGATCTAAAGGAGAAGAGGCGGCTGATCCAAAGAAGAAGAGGCGGCGCGGCGTTGCTTGTTAAGTTCGAGCCTTTATCACTGGACGGCATCCCAGCATAATGCGTGGGCGATTATCAAGGGATGTTTTGCCCGCAGGCCCTGCATTTATGCGTGAAGGCCCGTGAGCTGTGCCTGGAGCCCGCACGAGCTGTTGTTTGAGCCGATCCGCGCTCAACGTTAAAGCGGCCTTAACTGCCTCCGGATAATTTGCTGCAAAGCTCGCCCGCGCGATGCAATCGGCAACGGCGCGGGAGGAGACAACCGGCATCGCGCTCGAAGGCGACGTTTTCAGCCGCAGGCGGCGGTCCGGATATCGCCCGTTTTTTTGCCAACGCGGCCAGCGGAAGGATCGAGCGAATTGGCAGCGGCGCGACGGCGGCGGGATCGGATGCGAACGGCGGCAATCGGGGCGGCTGCCGACCACATTTCAGAGCCCGTCTGCGCCTTCCTGATCCGGCGAGGAGCCGAAATCGCGGGCCTTGCCCTTGCGGGCGTGACGGCATGCCTCGCCCTGGCTTTGGCCTCCTGGTCGGTCGACGATCCGAGCTTCAACCACGCGGCCTCGAGTCCGGTCCACAACTTTCTCGGCTCGCCGGGAGCGGCTGCAGCCGATCTTGTCATCCAATTGCTTGGCCTTTCCTCCATCGCTTTTCTTGCGCCGCCATGCCTTTGGGGTTGGAGGCTATTGACCGCGCGGCGCCTCGAACGTGCGAGGGCCCGGCTGGGGCTCTGGCTCGCGGGCGGGCTGTGTTCGGCCGGCCTTGCCTCGCTATTTCCCGTCACGGCTCGCTGGCCGCTCCCGAGCGGCCTTGGCGGAGTCGTGGGGGATGCCATTCTCTCGGTTCCCCGCCGGCTTTCCGCGGGCCATAACGCGGGACTGATCTTGTCCGCGGTGCTTCTCGCGGCCGGCGCCATTCTGTGTCTCTCGGCCTCGATGACCCTGCGGGTTGACAATACAGAGGATTCAATGGAAGGGGGCGACGAAGAGGCGGTTGCACACCCCTTCCCCGGCTTTGCCGAAGATCACGATGCCGAGGGCGAGCCAGGCTTTGCGATTATTTTGCTTGGCGCCTTTCTTCATGCCGGTCTCAGCCTCAAGGCGGCTCTGGCGCGGAGCATCGCGCGGCGCCGGAGCCGCGCGGAATCGCCATGGCCGATGGGCCAAGTCCGGCAAGACGGCGCATTCGAGCGCCCGCTCGATCTTGCCGTGGAGCCGTTGCATTGGCCGGGACCAGGGGAGGCGCAATCGAGTTTTGACGCCAGCGCCTATGCGCCGCCTGCCGCCCGGCGGGCTAGCGGGCAGGACGATGCAGGCCCCGGCCCGGGCGTGGATATTTATGCGCCGCGGCGGGTGATTGCGGCGGCTGCGGCCACCCTGAAGCCTGGGGCCCGGGCCTTGAAGGAGGCGCAGCCCACGCTCTTCGACAGCCTCTCCCGCCCAGACTATATTTTCCCGCCGCTGCATATCCTGGCAGAGCCCCGGAAGTCGGCCGCAAACAGAATTTCGGACGAGGCGCTCGACCAGAATGCGCGGCTGCTCGAAGGGGTGCTCGAAGATTTTGGCGTCAAGGGCGAGATCATCAATGTCAGGCCTGGGCCGGTGGTCGCGCTTTACGAGCTCGAGCCCGCCCCCGGCATCAAATCGTCGCGAGTCATCGGTCTTGCCGACGATATCGCGCGCTCCATGTCGGCCCTTTCGGCGCGCGTCGCGGTGGTGCAGGGGCGCAATGTCATCGGCATAGAATTGCCGAACCAGCAGCGCGAGACGGTTTACCTGCGCGAATTGCTGGCCAGTAAAGAATTCGAGAAATCCAAGCACCGTCTTTCGATCGCGCTCGGCAAGACAATCGGCGGCGAGCCGGTCATTGTCGATCTGGCGCGGATGCCACATCTGCTCGTCGCGGGCACGACCGGATCGGGCAAGTCCGTGGCCATCAATACGATGATCCTATCGCTTCTCTACCGGTTAAAACCGCAGGAATGCCGGCTCATCATGGTCGACCCGAAGATGCTCGAGCTTTCGGTTTATGACGGGATCCCGCATTTGCTGACGCCGGTCGTCACTGATGCCAAGAAAGCGGTGGTCGCGCTCAAATGGGCGGTGCGCGAAATGGAAGCGCGCTACAAGAACATGTCGAAGCTCGGAGTCCGCAACATCGAAGGGTTCAACGCCAGGGTCGCGGAGGCAGAAGCCAAAGGCGAGATGCTGACCCGGACGGTGCAAACGGGCTATGACCCGGTAACCGGCGAGGCGATCTACGAGCAAGAGTTGATGCAGCTTTCGGTTCTGCCGTTCATCGTCGTGATCGTCGACGAGATGGCCGACCTCATGATGGTCGCCGGAAAAGACATCGAAGGCGCGATCCAGCGGCTCGCCCAGATGGCGCGCGCCGCGGGCATTCATCTCATCATGGCGACGCAGCGCCCGTCCGTCGACGTGATCACCGGAACGATCAAGGCGAATTTCCCGACAAGGATTTCGTTTCAGGTGACCTCGAAAATCGACAGCCGCACTATTTTGGGCGAGCAAGGCGCCGAGCAGCTCCTTGGCCAGGGCGACATGCTCTACATGGCGGGCGGCGGGCGCATTTCGCGTGTCCATGGTCCATTCGTCACCGACACCGAGGTCGAGAAGATCGTCGCCCATTTGAAGACTCAAGGCCAGCCGGAATATCTCGACGCCATCACCGAGGACGACGATTTGGACGACGAAAATGATGCAGGCCCCGCGCCAGGCAGCATGGACGCAGAGGAGGCGGGCGACCTCTACGACCGGGCGGTCGCCATCGTTCTGCGCGACAAAAAATGCTCGACGAGCTACATCCAGCGCCGCCTCTCCATCGGCTACAACAAAGCCGCTTCCTTGGTCGAGCGGATGGAGGAGGAAGGCATCGTCGGCGCGCCCAATCATTCTGGCAAGCGCGCGATCCTCGTGGGCTCCGGCATCGACCGGGGCGCGTTCGATCTCGCAAAAGAGGCGTGACGGAGCCGTTTGGGCGTAAAATCCCGCAAGCCGGGTTGTTGCGCGCAGCTTTGTCCGGGTGCGGCCCAAACCTCGCCAGCCCGAAGACAGAGATCGCTTCTCCAATTCATAAGATCAGACCTCGACCCCCTGCTCACGCTCGCGCGATAGCAAGCGCCATCAGCGCCAAGATGAGCCAATGGACTGCGCAAGCCCGCCGGTAGAGCGCGAGCGCGAGCCCCATGTCTTCAGCGCTAGGCTTGTTGCCGGTCCCGATCCGGGAATCTTCGACCTGGATTCGGCCATAGAAGCGTGGCCCGCCAAGCCGCAAGCCGAGGGCTCCGGCAAATGCCGCCTCCGGCCAGCCGGCATTGGGCGAAGGATGACCGCGCGCGTCGCGGCGGATCGTGCGCAAAGCGTTTTTGAAAGAGGCTCCTCTGGTAATAAGGCTCGCAATCGCGATGCAGAGCGCCGAAAACCTCGCTGGAAAATAATTGACGAGGTCGTCGATCTTGGCCGAGGCGAAGCCAAAAGCGGCATGGCGCTCCGTGCGATGTCCGATCATGCTGTCTGCGGTGTTTATGGCCTTGTAGCAAAACCCGCCGGGAAGCCCGCCAAGCGCAAGCCACAGCGCAGGCGCCACGACGCCGTCGGAAAAATTTTCGGCGAGACTTTCGATCGCGGCGCTGGCTATTCCTGCAGCATCCAGGGTAGCCACATCGCGGCCGACTATTTTTGCAACTGCTTCGCGGCCCTCTGGGATTCCCTTTTGGAGGGCTTTTGCCACGGCGGTGACATGCGCGTCGAGACTGCGCTGAGCGATGAGGCTCGAAGCAATAAGCGCGATCAGCGCTAGGACGACCGGCGCGGAAAGCTCCGCAAAGCCAAGCCCGGCGCTGATAATTTGGGCGGCGGCGGCCGTGGCCAGAAGAAGCAATGCCAACGCCGCTGCACCCCCTGCCAAGCGCACGGCATCAGAGCGATTTTTGTTGTTGAACTTATCATCAGCAAGCGCGATGACCCGACCAATCCAGCTGACCGGATGGCCGACGAGACGAAACAATTTTGGCGGGTAACCGACAAAAGCCTCTATTGCGACCGCGAGGACGGCAAGCGCAAAAGTTTCAGAAAAGCCCATGGATGAATCCTCTTGCCTCGCATGGTCAATATCGCTCCAAGCCGAACACGGCGGCGATCTTTCCGCCG